>CAMUQM010000062.1 GCA_947095945.1 uncultured Prevotella sp. | reverse complement strand
CCACTTTCATTTCCTCATAGATAGTCTTTGGCTCCCTGCTGCAAAGGTTGTGGAAAGCAAGCCGACTGCCGAGTTTGCCTTCCCTAAATATATACGCGAATTCGGGATAAAAAAACATTATAAAATCTGGTAATATGTGGCAATTGTTGTATGTTTATAATCTTCGAAATGATGATGTTCATGAAATTACATGTTTTCGGTAAATACACCGTCATGACAATCGTTGACAGTACGATGATAATAGTTTTTAATAACATAAGACGTAATTTCAATAAGGTGTTTTCAGGTCTTGCAAAGAATGGAAAGGACACAATGGGATGGTGTCATGCTTTAAAACCATAGGCATTGCCAGTACATGTGGAAAAAATGAGACAGTTAGGACTCTTTTTTGAGGAGACTTATCCTGAAATCGCGTAATGATTAGCTTAGAAATTGGAGAAAAATTTTTCCTTACACCAATAAAACAATAAATATTTTGGAAACTATTCATCTTTTATGTATCTTTGCAAATAAAATATAATAAAAGGAAGACATAATGGCACGATACATTATAATTTCTACATCTATTTTCATTAACCAAAGATCGGCATTGTTGCAATATATTGGGATGATATTTGTCGAATTAAATTTGTTGTTAAGCAAATTGAATTTAGACAAATTCATTAGCAAAGAACACTCTCATGCAGGAAAATGTATTTGTTTCTTAACCCTCAATTAGTCGTATTTTTATTCGGAAGATAGTATTGAATGGTAGGCTTTCTCCTTGCTGTCAAGTCTGTATTTCGCTTTGGTATTTTGAAAAGCAAAAGACATCAAAACAACAGAAAATGTTTTGTTAGGAACACTTACTAGTTTTGTCTTTGCCATATACTTACAACATTTTTTGTCATAAAGTTCTATTTGATTATAATATCAGAATCATGGAAATAAGTTCTTTCTATACATCACACCAACCATTGCCCAGCAATACCAAAGACTTTGACCTGTCTTTGGAAGAAGACACGAAGTTCCCGGAGTCTATCTATATAGGGGAATTGCGGACGGTAACAGGAAGCATGATTCCTGCCCTTCTCCCTCTTAAAGAAATCAATGGTTTTTGCTTTCTTTCAAATCAAGAGAATGTCCAACAGGTACACAATTGCATGCAGACTATAGCATTACGAATGCTGTTATCACTACCACCCGGACTTTGCAAGTTTACATTATACGATGGAACTAATCTTGGAGCAAACCTAATAGCTCTTTCAAGTCTTAGTCCAAAGATTAAGGGAGAGAACATCCTTACAGACCCTGATGAACTTCGACGAGCCTTATCCACAATAAAGACCGACATCCCCAACATCATTCAGAAAGTTTTAGGACATCGCTATCTCGGAAAAAGCCTCATAGAATATAATGCTGATGCTGATGAATTGGCTAAGCCTTATCACATACTGATGATTGCCGATTATCCCAACTCTCTGTCGAAAGATCACTGTGAATCCATCGAAAGGATTGTGCGAACAGGTAAGCAAGCGGGCATTTTGGTGATAATGAACTTGGACATGTCGTACAAGGCTAACCATTCTTACGACTATACTCCCTATGCCTTGTTGGATATAATGACAACCATCTATCAGTCGCCCAACACTAAAGATTGGTATATCAAAAACCTTCCACACCAAGAATTCTTCAACAGCAAATTCTATTTTCAATTGACAGATAGTTTTCCTGACACGACGCTTGATGATATTTTGGATTTCATTAACAATAGGCTATCACAATATAAAAAAGCAGAGGTTGACATACTTGGTAAACTCAATCAGAACAATTTGTGGAGCAGGAATGCCAGTGATGGCGTTGAGATACCTGTCGGAAAGGTAAACTCTGTTGACTTACAAAATTTTGTGCTCTCCATAAACGATGGCATCAACGATGCGCCACACCATTGTCTTATAGGTGGAGCTACAGGTTCTGGTAAAACAGTACTGCTCCACAACATTATCTGTAATGGAGCTTGGTTCTACTCTCCCGAAGAACTTCAATTCATACTACTTGACTACAAGGAAGGTACGGAATTTAAGATTTATGAAGAGTTACCTCATGTCAAAGTGCTATCCATGAGGAGCGAACGTGAGTATGGTGTGAGCGTTCTCCATTATCTTTATGAAGAAATAGAACGACGGGGAGATTTGTTTAAGGAAAGTAATGTGTCAAATCTATCCAAATACAATTCCGTGTCTGAACAGAAGATTCCCCGTATTCTTGTTGTTATTGATGAGTTTCAGAAACTACTCGATGGAAGCAGCACTACGGCTAATTTCGTTTCTGCAGCATTAGATGACATTGGTCGTAGGGGACGCTCTTTCGGGATTAACCTGATACTGTCAACCCAGTCGCTTAGCGGTGTTAACATCCATCAAGCAATGAGTCATCTTGGACTCAGAATCTGTTTGAAACTAAATAGTGAACGTGACTGTGACCAATTATTGGGTTCCGGCAACCATGTTCCTTTCACTACAATTACCAAGCCTGGCGAAGGTATCTATAATTCACGTGGCGGCCTCTCCGAAGGGAATGTGCGTTTTCAAAGTGCCTATGCCAGCGACTCCAAGATTCATTATTTGATTAGTAATATCAAGAAGGAGGTGATTTCCCGTTATGGCACAGATCAACCTTTTAAACGTTTTCTCTACGATGGAGAGCAAACAGCATATATTAAAAACAACCCTATTGTTGCACAAGGAGGATTGCCTGTCAATGATAAAGTTTGTGAGATTTTTGTGGGTGAGCCTACTGCCCTCATCGAATCACATACCGGCTATAAGTTAAGCCGACAAAACGGTTCTAATGTATTGATCGTCGGTGGAGATGAAACAGCTTCATTATCCATCCTTCACCATTCTGTGGAGCAGGCTGTGACGCAAAGCGATGAAAAGGCAGAATTCTATCTTTGTGACAAAACAAATGTTGATAGCAATAACTACGGAATTTTGCAGAGACTGACAAAATATCCACACATCAGTTATTGTGAAGACGATGCTGCTATTGAACAGGTTATTACTACCTTATACGATAAATTGGAAAAACGCAAGAAAGGAGAGGAAGAACGAGACCGAACGCTACTTGTTTTGGCAGATCTCTTTAACGTACGCTCCATGCGTAAGTCGGGTTATAACATTCCTGCCATTACGCAGTCATTACAAACTATCTTGCGTGATGGTCCTGCTTTCGGTATCCATACATTGGCAACATTCAAGAGTTATTCCAACTTCTCCCAACTGCTTGATGCTATTAATACACTCCAAGATTTCGACATCCGCATTGAGCTAAGAGGGGGTGAAGGACATAAGATTTTTGGAACCAATGCCTTCGATGCACAAAAGGGCAGTCCAACCAAACAAAATATCGGCGTGATACAGACAACTGCCGACACACAACAATTACAGAAATTCAAGGTCTATTCATTATAAAAAACCACAAAACCTATGTCAACATACAATGATTATATAGAATATCTCAAGCATGTAGATAACACGGCAAGAGAAGAAATCGACAAGCAGATTGACTCTCTTAACAAAGAAATAGGCTCTCTCAAAGCGTCATTGACAAGTCTTCAAAAAGATAAGGATGTTTTGTCTTCACAATTTGCAAAATCACAAAAAGACTTAGCAGATAAAGGAGATATGCTGAATATGAAAGCTGTTGAAATAAATCAACATCTTCGCAAACAAACGGAATTGAATAACTCCATAAACTTTCTTAAAAAACAAACGGAGGAACTCAACGTATCGTTAAGTCAGGAAAAAGAAAGAGTCAAAACGAAAGTTGCAGAGATAGAAGAGAAAGATCAGCAACTTGCAAAACAAAAGAAAGAACTTGACGACAAGTTTATTAAGCTGCAAGCGGAATACAACGAGTTACTGGCAAAACAAGTTTCGTCAGATACTTTGGCAGCTATGCTCAAAAGGAACTTGGAAACCTTGCAAAGACAACTGAGCCAAAAAACAGAAAATGCGCAACAACTGCAAGTACAGATAGACAATCTTAACAAGCAGAACGAAATACTCAATCAAAAGATAAAACAAAATAGCAAAAACAGTTCTGAGTTTCAAAAAGAACTCCAAAAAGAACTGAATGAGGCAAACGACAAAATAAGAAAACTAAATGAGGAAAAAGAGGAACTCAACAAGAAAATAGGCAACCTTAATAACCAAAACGAGGTACTCAAACAAAAGATAAAACACATCGAAAATACTCCCGATGAAACGGCACTCGCAAAAGAACTGGAAGAAACAAAGAGTAAACTCTTATTGTTACAAAATAAAAACGAAAGTCTGCAAAGCACGTTAAAGACCCTGAAGACTCAAGCCTCTAACTTTGAGTCTACCATCGCCTCGCTTCAACTTGCAATTAAGAAAAACAAAAGATCAAAGTTTGTGACAGGGCTTTTATGTGGAGCTGCTATCCTATCTCTTGTATGGTTGATATCGCCTACCCCTGAAGCTGACGTTAAATCTTCATTTCCTACGGATGAAAATGGAGCCTCTTATAATTATAGCGTTAATATAGAGCCTGATGATTCAACTCATACCGGAACATACTATTATACCGGACAAACAAAGGAATCTGAGCCCCACGGAATAGGAATCGCGACAATACCAAATTATGCCAAGGGAAAGTTTGATGGAGCATTTAAAGAAGGTAACCTTTATTATGGTGTACGCACTTTAGGAAACGGGAATGTATATACCGGTCCTTATGTCAACAATCAAGCCAATGGTGTTGGAACCTATCAATTTAGTGATGGTAGTCGTTACATTGGAGAGTTTAAGGACGATGCTATGAATGGTTATGGCATCTACATCGATGAGAACGGCCATAAAAGTATGGGTAAATTTAGAAATAACGAATTTATAGAATGACATAGTTATGAAGATTAGATGCTTATGTATCCTAATAGGATGTGTTGCCGCTTTGAATATATCTGCACAAGATATCTCAAAGCCTGTAATCAAGAAAACGGAAGTACAAACTCCTAAACGTACAACCACAACAGAAAGCAAGAAAAAAGCCGCAAGCAAGGTTGTTCCCCAAAGAAAAAGAAATAGTTCTTACAGCTCAAACTCTAACTCGTACCAACCGCAGTTATCGGATGGAGAAATGTATAAAAAAGCTATGGAAAACTATGAAAAGGGATATTGCTCGGAAGCTGTAATACGGCTTCGTAAATCCGCAGAGCAAGGAAATGCTTTGGCACAAAACAACTTGGGAGTTAGGTATTTTGATGGCAATGGCGTTTTACAAGACGACTCAGAAGCTGCAAAGTGGTTTCGCAAAGCAGCGGAGCAAGGAGAAGCAACGGCACAAAAAAACTTGGGATATATGTATTATCATGGACTTGGCGTTTCACAAGACTTCTCAGAAGCTGCAAAGTGGTATCGCAAAGCAGCGGAGCAGGGAGATGAATGGGCACAAAGCAAGTTGGGCTATATGTACGAATATGGCCAGGGAGTTTTAATAGACTATTCAGAAGCTGTAAAGTGGCTTCGCAAAGCAGCGGAGCAGGGAGATGAATGGGCACAAAGCAACTTGGGCTATATGTACGAAAATGGCTATGGAGTTTCAAAAGACTACTCAGAAGCTATAAAGTGGTATCGCAAGGCAGCAGAGCAGGGAAATGCAACGGCACAAGACAATTTAGGTTCGATGTATAGGGATGGTAAAGGCGTTTCACAAGACTACTCAGAAGCTATAAAGTGGTATCGCAAATCTGTAGCGCAGGGAAATGCAACGGCACAATACAACTTGGGCTGGATGTATGAAAATGGCTATGGAGTTTCAAAGGACTACTCAGAAGCTATAAAGTGGTATCGCAAGGCAGCAAGGCAAGGAAATGAAACGGCAAAAAAAAATCTTAGAATCCTAAACGAAACATGGTAGAATTATGAGCATATTCAACTCCAACGACTACAAACGCGGATATGACGATGGTTATTCCGCAAGCTTTGCAGGGAAAGACAAAGACTTTACTCGTTCGGGAATGTCGATGAAATTCGCTGTACACGGCGGAAAGGCGATAGATACTTATAACCAAGGATATCACGATGGTTACAAGAAAGGGATCGAAGACAACCACAGCAAAGCAAAATCACAAGCCGTAAAAGTGGTGGCTGATGAAACAAGAAAACGACAAACCACAACTACCGCAAATACAAAAGTCAATTATTCAACAATAAATACAAATTTTGGAACTATGGCACAGATTCAACAGTATCAAGTACAACTTCAGAAGTTGGAAGAAATGGTCTCTTTCTTAAGAGCATTTGAGGAACAGATGGAACAGAACCTAAACGGCTATCGGGCGCGCGTGCAGCTAATGTATGAAACGGGTATGCCCGAAGAAGTGATGCGCCGCTTTGAGAGTGACCATATCCCGGCCACAGCCAATCTGATTTCACAAATCAGAATGCTAATGGACGACACAATCATACCTTATACAAACAATCAGATAGATATTATTAGAACTGCAATCGATCGCAGTTAGAATACTCGTCCCAATTTCATTCAAATAATAACTGTTACTAAAATTTATTATTTGAATGAAATTGGGACGAATTTTCAGAGTCTACACAAATAATCTTTTAGAGGTATTCTTTATTGCAATAAATTGGAGATAAAAGTTTTATCGGATACCAATATATTTTGATGTGGCTTATCTCGAACCTCGAACTCGCATAGTTTATGCCTTATTTCATGGCTTTCACGGTTGTAATGTTGCCGTTGACAAGAATGGTACGTATTATGAGCACTATGTGACTGTCATCGGGCATTCTGTATGTAACAGCAGTGGCATCGTTACACTTAATCTCAAACAGTTGAGTTCCGTCGAGTGCAAATGCTGCGACCCTTGCCAAAGGAACTTGGCTGCTTGCTACGTTAAGTTGCCCACCTGCTATGTACACTCGCACGTCCTGTTCGTTAATGATTGTTGTGCCGATGCTTGCAGTAACAGGCGACGATTTGAGAATTGGGTATCCATCGTTTCTGTTCTTGTCAATGCTCCATACATTGTTGAAATCCCACCCATCAAATGTGTCTTGAGACTTCATCTGCTCATTGGTCATCGGTTTACAATCACAATCGTTGTGTGAGAAACCGCCTACGGCTTCTCCTTGAGCCGATGTCTCCTTGTCGTAGTAACAATCTTTTATTGTTGCAGTGTATGATTTGTTGCCAACAAAACCTGCTGCGGTTTGATTATTGAGTGCTGTCACTTTACCTGTAGAGTAGCAGCGTACAATGTCACTGCCGGTATAGTCGAGCGAACCTATAAATCCGCCGACACTTACATCTCCTTCAACTTCTGAACGGGCATAACAGTCGCTGATACTTGTTTCCTCGTTCTTGCCCATGAAACCACCAACGTAGGTAATTCCCTTGACCGTTCCGGCAGCGAAACTCTTTTCGATTGTCGATTTCACGGCAGTGCCTGCCAAACCACCAATTTGATTTCCACCTTCAACTCGTGCCGTAGTCATGCATTCGCTCATTTTACAACTGCTGAGGAAACCGGCAATGCCACCTGCAACGCGACCAAGCCTGTCGTCGGTTGCATTCTCAATGGTTTTGATACTGCCTGCTGTAGCACATCCGGTTATTTTTCCATCAACGCACCAACTTGTAAGGCCTCCGATATAATCATATCCGGTGATGTCGGCTTCGACCGAGCAATTAGCAGTAGTGCCATCCGATTGATAGCCGAGCAGTCCGCCCAGGTAAATGCCACGACTGTTTATAACCGACTTCTTGATATGGCAGTTTTCAATATTTTCCTCAAAGGCATATCCCGCAAGCACACCGATGTTCTCAAGTCCGGTAATTTGTGCATTCTCGATGGTAAGGTTTCGCACAGTGCCGGAGTAAACATATCCGAAAAGACCTTGAAAATCGGTCATGCGGTTAATATACAAGTTGCTTATCTTATGGTTCTTTCCATCGTAGTTTCCTCTGAAGGATAATTTCACTAATCGACCATTAATAATTTGAACCCCACCGATGGCAGCCCAGCCTCGCCCTTCGTCCCAATTCCTGGTGGCAGCAATATCGATGTCATTTACTTGCTCGAAATTTAAACCGGCAAAGTCAATCCCTGAGTTTACCTGCTCTGCAATCCATAGCAGGTTTTCAGGAGTTTCCACCTTGTAAGGATTCTCCGCCATGCCGTTACCTTTTGGCTGCACGGCAGCATCGTAATAGTCTTGTGCAGACGCTGTTATTGGCAACAATGCTGCCAATACAAGTATCAGACTTGTTATTGTTTGTTTATTCATATTTGTGGAGAACTGATGTTTAGTTCAGTACAACTTTCTTGTGTTCGTCGCCTGACACCACAATAATCACATCACCCTTGGCAGAGCCTTGCAGACGGAATGTAGCATTACCGTTTATGCTTTCCTGTTTGCCCAAGCATATACCTTGCATGTCGTAAATAGCGACCACGCCTTCAGTGCCGGTAACGGACACTGCCGATGCATTTGCATTTACTGTCATACCATGGGATTTTACATTATCCATTCCCGTTGGCTCTTCACCTTCAAGTACAACTTTCACGTCTATGTTTTCAACGGCTATGAAATTGATTGAGTTATCTGTAATGTAATCTCCGAGTGCATCGACATAAGGTTGCCCGTTAACCACCCAATAAGCAACCGGTACTTTTCCATCAGGATTGTCTAAAGGAGCAATCTCGAAAAGAATATGATCGCCGGGAGTTACTTTCGAGCCTGACTCTATTTCCGGACTTTCATATTCGCTGCGATTACGACAAGTTATGACGGCACTCTCCGGTTGGGTATAAGTAATGGTGCGTGTGTCTCCGTCCTTATAGAAAAATATGGTAAGATAGAAACCATTAGAAATGTTTTGTTTGTAAAACTGGTCAGGGCGAGAGGGGAAATACATGTTATCGCCAAAACTCCAAACCATAATGTTATATCCTGTTGACGGACGCGGGTCAAAATATGCACCTCGTCCTTCAGGAAGCATATATGTGATACCATCGGTCTCCGGAGCGATCACTCGACCGAAATCGCCTTGTTCTTCAACATTTACTTCGGCACCTTCCGAGCCTTCTGCGGGAACGATGAAAGTTACGGGGACAAGTTTACAAACGTCCAAAGTAACAATCTTGTTGCTTGTTACATTATCAAACACTTGCTGTGTCGCGGAGTAAGATTCACGTATCTCGCTCATGCTACTCTCGTCATTTCCGCTTTCCCAAACAAATACCACATAACCTTCATTTGGTATGGCTTCTAAACGAACTTTGCTGCCCGATGGTATCTCATAAGTGAATCCGTCTTCTGCAGGAACAAGTTTCTCTTCTTGCGAAGTGGATGGGTTGACTAAATAAGCATTAGTTGTCACATTTTGTGCCCCTTGTGCAAATTTTACAATCACGTTTTCTGCCATAATGCTTAATGAACAGAACAGTAAAAATGTAAGTACCGAGTACTTCTTGTAATTTTGTTTCATGTATTAATATATTTAGAGGTTATTATAATTTGTAATATTACAGATAAAAATCTAATCCTACAAGTTTTCTCTTTTATTTTTATCAATGTTCAGTAATATTTTTTTTCATCTGTATGCAGAAGTTTAGTTAAAATTCAACATTTTACGCGAGTTCGGGATAAAAACCCATCATAAAATTTGGTAATCTGCGGAAATTGT
>CAMUQM010000061.1 GCA_947095945.1 uncultured Prevotella sp. | reverse complement strand
CCGACAATCGGCTGTACAACGATACCCATCAGCGGAGGGAGTATCCAGAAGTAACTAAGGTTATGAGGGTCGGCACCTAAGGTCGCAAAAATGCGAGAAATGTTAGCACTTTGCAGAGCGTATGCAATCTGCACTCCGAAGAATCCAAAGCTGAGGTTCCAAAGTTGCCAGAAGCTTAAGTTAGGTTTTTGTTTCATTGTTATGTTAGTTTTTGTGCTCCCTAAGTCCCTCTTGAGAGGGAGTGCGAAGCTTGTGTTGTTTTTATCTTTTTGAAGAGGGGGCTGTTGGGCTTATTGGGCTAATTAGGCTCATAAGCCCAATTTGGTTCCCAGCACTCCCCTCCTTTGGAGGGGTTGGGGGAGGTCTCCTTACCTCGTAGTCCCTCTAATAATCAGTTTTGTTCTCACGACACGTTTCTCGACTCGGTCCTTAGGAAGTCTTCCTTCCACTTGGTCGATGAGAATACTTGCTGCCTCTTCGCCTACACGAATTCCTCGTTGCTCAACAGTTGTCAGCATAGGGTCGCAGGCAATGGCTCGTTGTCCGTTGGTGAAACCGCAGATAGAGACGTCTTCTGGTATACGAAACCCTAAACGTTTACAGGAATAGAGAATACCGATAGCCGTGTCGTCATTGACGGCAAAGAAAGCATCAGGTGGTTCGAGAAGTCGCATTATGCTTGGCGTGATAAGCTCGGCTTCTGATCTGTTGTCGCAGTTCTTTATCAGTTGCTCGTTAGGTTGCATACCATTCTTTAGTAAGGCATCACGATATCCGTTATAACGATTCTTTGCGATTTGCATTGTTAACGAAGTGCCGTAATAAGCAATACGCTTGCAGCCTGTATTAATAAGGTGTGTGACGGCAGAGAAAGCACCCATATAGTCATCAACAACTACTCGGCTTGCATTTACACCCGTACTGATACGATCGTAGAAGACCAAAGGCATACTATTATCTATGAGCGTTTGGAAATGGTCGTATTTGGTCGTATTCTTCGCTTGAGAAACGATGATGCCACAAACCTTACTCTCCGAAAATGCTCGACAGATTTTCACTTCGTCCTCATAGTTCTCTCGGCTCTGTGCAACCATAATTCGATAGCCACGTGAAGAAGCCTCTTCTTCGATACCAGAAAGAATAGATGAGAAGTAGAAATGATCAAGCTGTGGAATGATAACACCGATAACCTTAATCGGTTGAACCTTACTTTTGCGCAGACTCTCTGCAAGGATGTTTGGGTAGAAATTATGCTCTTGTGCATACTTCTTTATTGCCTCTCTTTTTTCAGCAGAGATACGGGGGCTGTCTTTAAGTGCACGAGAGACGGTAGCAACCGAAACGCCAAGGTCTCGTGCTATATCTTTCATTGTTATGTTGGTTGAGTCACTCATGCGATTTAGCCTTGTTTTTAGTCTTTTAATTGTTTTATATCGCAAATATACATATTTTTTATAAATTCTTTGACCTATGTCAATTTCTTTATTTCGTATTTATTTGTGCAATCGTTTGCGCAGCGTAAAATACAAATTCAAAGCAAAAATAGTATAAAGTAGCTTAAAGTCAACTATCTTTGCAACAGAAAAAGCCCATAAAACGGCTATTAACCTAATCCTTGTGATCGAACTAAGCGAATATTACTTAATCAATTTATAAATTACTTTAACAATAAAAAAGATGAAGCAGGTAAAATGTAAATTTCCTGTTAGGATATTGACTCTGTTGTTGGGTCTATTCCTTTCAGTTAGTGCCTTTGCACAGTCTACTATTACTGGACAGGTGAAGGATGCTACTGGCGAGCCAGTCATTGGTGCTTCTGTCCTTATCAATGGGACATCTAATGGTACTGTGACCGACCTTGATGGTAACTTCTCTGTCAATGTACAGCCGGGTGCTACTTTGACAATCTCTTACATTGGTTTCCAGAAACAACAGGTGGCTGCAACCAATGGTATGGTAATTACACTTCAGGAAGACCAAGCACAGCAGATGAATGAGGTTGTTGTTATTGGTTATGGTGCTGTTAAGAAGAGTGACCTTACGGGTTCTGTGACAGCCTTGAAACCAGATAGCAAGAACAAGGGTCTTGTTGTTAATGCGCAGGATATGCTTGCTGGTAAGGTTGCCGGTGTGAGTGTGACAAGCGATGGTGGTACTCCGGGTGGTGGTTCTAATATCCGTATCCGTGGTGGTTCTTCTTTGAATGCATCTAACAATCCACTGATTGTTATTGATGGTGTGGCTATGGACCAGACAGGTGTCAAGGGTGTAAGTAACCCATTGTCTCTTGTAAACCCACAGGATATTGAGTCTTTCAACGTTTTGAAGGATGCTTCTGCTACTGCAATCTATGGTTCTCGTGGTTCAAATGGTGTTATTATCATTACAACAAAGAAAGGACGTCGTGGCTTACAGGTTTCTTATAATGGTAGCTTTACTGTTAGTAGAAATTCAAAGAATCTTGATGTGTTGTCTGCTGATGAGTATCGTAGCCTTATTGCAAAGAAGTTTGGAACAGATCTCTATACACTCGACTCAAATGGTAATAAGGTTCCAACAGCTTATTCACGTCTTGGTAATGCTAACACTAACTGGCAGAACGAAATCTTCCGTACAGCGCTTAGCCATGACCACAACGTAGCTGTTTCTGGTCAGGTTGGTGACTGGTTGCCTTATCGTGTTAGTGCAGGCTACACAAACCAGCAGGGTATCATTAAGACTTCTAACTTTGAGCGTTTCACTGGAGCATTGACATTGAACCCTTCTTTCTTGAATGATCACTTGAAGGTTACATTGAATGCTAAGGGTATGTGGACAAAGAACCGCTATGCTGATGGTGAGGCTATCAAAGCTGCACGTCAGTTTGATCCAACACAGCCAGTCTATGCATCTGGTTATGACAACTTCGGTGGCTACTATCAGTGGCTTGATGATGGTACAGCTCTCAATGATAGAAGCTGGCCAAAGACCTATTATAATCTGGCTACAAAGAACCCAGTGTCTATTCTTAACCTAAAGAACGACCGTGCTATCAGCCGCGACTTCCTCGGAAGTGCAGACTTCGACTATAAGGTTCATGGTTTTGAAGACCTCCGTCTCCACGTTACAGCGGGTATTGATATTGCTAAGGGACGTCAGGTAACAGATGTAGAACCTACTTCTCCACAGGCAATCTATTATGGTTCTTACGGATGGGAGACACAGTTGAAGCGTAACATGCAGCTTTCTGCTTATGCTCAGTACTACCACGACTTCAATGATAAGGCAAAGAATCACTTTGATATCATGGCAGGTTATGAGTGGGCACATTTCTGGCACAACACCCATAACTCTTACTGGAGTTATTATCCAAAGACAAATAACAATACAGCTCTTGCTGGTACAGAACGCAACCGTACCTATTATGACTATGCAACAGAAAACTACCTTGTATCATTCTTCGGTCGTGCAAACTGGTCTTTGATGGATGGTCGTTATATGGTAACAGCAACTGTACGTAATGACGGTTCTTCACGTTTCAAGGACCACTGGGCAATGTTCCCATCATTTGCTTTCGCATGGCGTATCAATGAAGAGAACCTTTTCAAGAAGATTGACTGGTTGTCAGACTTGAAACTTCGTCTTAGCTGGGGTATGACTGGTCAGCAGGAAGGTATCGGCGACTATAATTACTTCGCTATATACGAAATGAATACAGGTAATGAATCTACCTATCCAATTGCTGGTGATGGTTCTTTGGCTCGTCCAAAGGCATACGATCCAAACTTGAAGTGGGAGACAACTACCTCTTATAATGTAGGACTTGATTGGGGTATTCTCAAGCAGCGCCTCACAGGTAGCGTTGATTGGTACTACCGTAAGACCACCGACTTGCTCAATAGTGCAACCGTACCTGCAGGTTCTAACTTCCGTAATCAGGTGATGAGTAACATCGGTTCTATGTATAATATGGGTGTTGAAACAAGTCTCCACTGGTTGGCAGTGAATGCTAAGGACTTCAACTGGACAATGGATTACAACTTCACCTATAACTATAATAAGATTACTAACCTTAATGGTGGTAACGACCCAGGCTACTTCGTACCTACAGGTGGTATCTCTGCTGGTACAGGTGGTAATATTCAGGCACAACACGTAGGCAATGCTGTTAACTCTTTCCACGTATTCCAGCAGGCATATGACAAGAACGGTAAGCCATTGGAGGGTGTAGTTGTTGACCGCAACGGCGATGGTAAGATTACCGATGCAGATAAGTACTACTACAAAGCGCCTGCAGCACCTGTAACGATGGGCTTTGCTTCTCGTTTCGAGTATCGCAACTGGGACCTTGGTTTCGCACTCCGTGCAAGTCTTGGTAACTATGTTTACAATGATGCTTTTGCAAGCACTTCTAACATGTCAAACTCAGAAATCTATGTAAAGAGCAAGTTCCTTGTGAACCGTCCAGCAGATGTAGTGGCAGATAACTGGTTGTCATCAGAGACTACATCTACACAGACAGACTATTGGGTGCAGAATGCTTCTTTCTTGAAGATGGATAATGTAACCTTGGGTTATAGCTTCGCAAATCTTCTCAAGCAGGGTTCATGGAATGGTATCACTGGTCGTATTTATGGAACTGTGAATAATGTGTTCTGCCTTACTAAGTATAAGGGTCTCGATCCAGAGGTATTCAATGGTATTGACAATAACCTCTACCCACGTCCAATCTCATTCATCTTGGGTTTGAACTTGAATTTCTAAATCTATAAAAGAGTAAAGACAATGAATACAAAATTCAAATATATATTCTCTGCAGCAGCACTTCTGCTGTCAGTAGGGCTTACCTCTTGTACAGGTGATTTGGATGTAACACCAATTGATCCAAACCTTAATACAAAGGATAATACATCGCCAGAAAGTTCACTCAATAAGTGTTATGCTCATATTGCTATGGCTGGTAACGGTGGAGCTAACGGTGATAGTGATGTTGATGGTATTGACGGCGGAACCAGTGGTTACGTACGTCAGCTGTTCAACTCACAGGAATTGACCACTGATGAGGCTATCTGCGCATGGGGTGATGAGGGTATTTCCAACATGAACTTCAATACTTATGATGCTTCACACCCAATGTTGAAGGGTTTCTATTACCGTCTCTATGTTGGTATAACTTATTGCAACCAGTATCTTGCAGACTTTGGTGACTACAATGCAACGATGTCAGCAGAGGTTCGTTTTATCCGTGCTTTGAACTATTATTATCTGTTGGACGGATGGGGCAATGTTCCTTTCACAACAGCTATCTCATCTGATAAACCAGCTCGCATCAAGCGTGCAGACCTCTATAAGTGGCTTATTGACGAATTGAAGAACGAGGTTGAGCCTAAACTGAACGACCCAGCACCAAAGACTTCAGCTACTACTGGCTATGGTCGTGTCGATAAGGCTGCTGCTTGGATGCTTTTAGCTCGTTTGTATATGAATGCTGAGGTTTATACAGGTACTGCTGATTGGGCTAATGCTAAGTTATATGCAAAGAAGGTTATTGACTCTCCTTATAAGCTCTATACTACCAAGAAGGGACAGTGGAGTGCTTATCAGCAGCTCTTTATGGGCGATAATGGTGAGAATGGTGCTTCTGTTGAGGCTGTCTTTCCAATCCTTCAGGATGGTTTGAAGACTACTTCATACGGTACAACCCTCTATCTCATGGCTGGTTCTAACGACAACAGCGAGCATATCAAGAGTGCTACTGTTGCAGGTAACAATACAACTGGTGGTTGGGCTGGTAACCGTATGCGTCCAGACCTCGTACTGAAGTTCTTCCCAAATAATGATGCTCCTAATGTTGCAGCGTACGCAATGCCTGCTGCTGCAGATGACGACCGTGCCCTCTTTGATGGTGAAGGTCGTAATGTAAGCAATGGTGATGATGAGAAGAGCGTAAAGGTATTTACTAACGGATTCTCTGTTTGTAAGTTTAATAACTTCAAGACAGACGGAACTGCAGGTCACAATGCACTCTTCCCAGATGCTGACTTCTTCCTTATGCGTGCTGCTGAGGCTTACTTGATGTATGCTGAGGCTGATGCACGTCAGAACAATGGAACAACAACAGCACAGGGTACTGCTTATATCAATGCGCTCCGCACTCGTGCTAATGCAACTACTCAGACCGCTTACTCTCTCCGTCAGATCTGTGACGAGTGGAGCCGTGAGTTCTACTTTGAAGGCTTGCGTCGTACAACACTTATCCGTTTCGGTTACTTCGGTGGTAATGTTAATCACAACTGGAGTTGGAAGGGTGGTGTGAAGAGTGGCCGTAACTTCGACTCTCACCTCAATCTCTTCCCAATTCCGACAAGTGATCTGGTTGCTAATAGCAACTTGATTCAGAATACTGGGTATTAATTAAGGTGTTGTCAATGGCTGAAAAGTCTGATGAAAACAGAGATTGAACCTCTCAGAAATCATCAACGGCAAATTCTTTTCATGAAAATAAATATTTTTCTTCGTGAAAATAAATATTTCTCGTCATGAAAATAATTATTTCTTTTCATGAAAAGAATACGCCGACAAGACTCCAACATGACTCACTTCATGGTTAAAAAGGACGTTCTTGGGACTTAAAAGGCATTGAAAAGACGTACTACTGAATAATAGAAATAAAACGATTAAAGAATAATCAATATGAAATCAATAATTAAGTCATCGTTGCTGTTGTGTGCAGGTGTGGCATTATTCTCTGCCTGCGACAAGGACTTGGATAATAATCCAGTTCTTCAGTCACCTAAGACATTCGTTCTGAATACACCAGCTTACGCTGCACAAACAATAGATTTGAAGGTTGCTGAGAGCCTGAAGTTCACATGGTCGCAGCCTGAATATGGTTTCCCTGTAGCCGCTGAATACGGTATGCAGTTCTCAACCACCAACAAGTGGACAAAGTCTGTCGACGCTGTTGTTGACATGGATGCTGAACGTGGTAACTATGCATCTGTCGGTTCGCCGACAGGAACCTGCTCTACATCTGTTTCTGCATCCGACCTTGCTACTGCCATTGAGAAGATGGAACGCTATGAGGAGAACAATGTTCCTTCTACGCAGGACCTTTACGCACGTGTTTACTCATTGGTAAATGGTGATACCATCTACTCTAACCCTGTAAAGGTAAGCGTAGCCCCTTATTATGTAGAGCTCTCTGATGCTCCTGTTGAGACCTGGTATCTCATCGGAAAAACAATCGGTGATGGCACATGGGACGACGGAAAAGGTGTTCCATTGCTGCCGATGGAAGGTCAGGAGTATGACAAGAAGACCGGTAAGGGTGTCATCTCCTGGACGGGTTATCTGTCAACTGAAGATTTCAAGTTGAAGAAGAATCCAACAGACTGGAATGCTGGTCAGGTTGGTCAAGGTGCAAACTTTGGTGATTTCGTTTATAATGTTGGCGGATCTAAAAATATTGTTGTCCCAGAAGCAGGCTACTATACAATCACCTTCGATACCAAGAATACGAAGCTGAAGATAGAGAAGTACACGGGTGCTACACCAACTGTTTATAATTCTATGGCTCTGCCTGGCAAGCATGATGGCTGGAACGTTGCCGGCGGTACATCACTGGCTGCCCAGACTACGGTTGTTGAGAACCACGACTGGAAGACTACTGTAACCTTCAATGAGAAGTCTACTGGTGCTGATGGCGAGGGCTGTAAGTTCGCTGCTAATGGTACTTGGGATGTAAACTGGGGCTCTGATGCATTCCCATATGGTGTTGCAACTAAGGGTGGCAAGAACGTTCGCAATGGTAAGGGTACTTACATTGTTTACTTCAACGACATCACTGGTCAGTACTCTTTCGTAAAGCAGTAATTTATTAAAGATGATAATAGAGGGTGTGTCAGCAGGCACAACCAGTATGACGCACCCTTATCACATAACAACAAGAATCGAAATGAAGAAATTATTAATCATGGCAAGTGCCGCATTGCTCCTTGCTTCTTGCGGTAGCGATGAATATGAAGCATGGTCTGCTCCACAGAGTAACAGCGCAGAGACAGCCAGTACGGTTACACTCACTGTAAGCCAAGCTGCTGCCATCGACTTCAATACAGCAACAGCAGACTCTGTTCAGCTGTTTGTTCCAAAGGTTGTTTCAACGGATTCTGTCGTTTCTCAGACCTTGACAGCTGTACTTTCTTATAACAGCAAGACCGTAACCCTTAACGCAAGTAAGAGCGGTAAGGTTAAGAGTACAGAGCTTGTTTCTGCCATAGAGAGCCTCTATGGTAAGAATGGCGACCTACATCAGGTGCCTGTTACAGTGACAGATAAAGTAAAGTTGCTCCGTGGTGAGGGTTTCAGCCTTTCACAGAGTGTGACTGCAAATGTGACTTGTGTTGCACCAGCTTTCACTCAGTATCTTTATATGTCAGGCGATGCTAACGGCTGGTCATTCAGCAATCCGCTTTATAGCGCAGCTGCTGATGGTAAGTACACTGGCTTTATGTATCTCAACCAGAATGGCTTTAAGTTTGCAACTCAGCAGGATTGGAATGGTACTGACTATGGTACTGGTCTCGTTGAGAAAGGTAGCAATATCGTGATGACTGAGCCAGCAGGATTCTATAAGGTAGATGTTGACCTCACATCACAGGCATTGACCTACACAGCTATTAGTCGTGTTGGTGTTATTGGTTCTGCAACAGCAGGTGGCTGGAGCAGCGATCAGGCAATGACCTACAATGCTACTGAGAAGTGTTGGGAGATTAAGGGCATCACATTGACTGCTGGTGAGATGAAGTTCCGCGCTAACAATGATTGGGTATTAGACTGGGGTGGCTCATTGACTGATATCACTCTCAAGGGTGGTAACATCAATGTTGCAGCTGGTAAGTATAATATTAAGCTCTATCTCTTGTGTGATACGAAGTCGCACTGTACAATGGAACTTGTTCCTTAATGACTTGAATTTAGGTAAAACGATAAGAGTGTGTCGAAGGATTGTTCGACACACTCTTTCTTTTTTATGGCTTTTGAAGAGGAAACTATTGGGTACTTGGGGATTAGTTTTCTGTTCATGAAAGTGCAAACGATTGCATTTTAAAATGCTTAGAAACACAGTTGTTTGCGGATATTGTGTTTGGTAAATCATTATCTTTGTACACATAGACTGTAAATAACTAAAAACGAAATCTATATGAAACGTAAACTCGTGTTTTTATATGCCTTAGTATGCTCCCTTTGTGCTATGTCACAGGGATGGCCTGCTGGTTATGGTGGCGTAATGCTACAAGGCTTTTATTGGGATTCGTTCGACGATTCGCAGTGGACAGTGCTGGAGAAGAAAGCTAATGACTTCTCTGGTTATTTCGATCTTGTATGGGTTCCGCAGAGTGGCAAGGCTGCTGCAACGAAGTCGATGGGTTATGATCCACTCTATTACTTCAATCAGAACTCATCGTTCGGTACGGAGGCGGAGTTGAGGAGTATGATTACTACCTTTAAAAATAAGCAGATTGGTACGATTGCCGATGTGGTTATCAATCACCATGGAACGAATAATGGATGGTTTGGTTTCCCTGCAGAAGTGTACAAGGGAGTGACTTATCAAAACCTTTCTACGGATGTTTGTGCTGATGATGACGGTGGAGCAGCTGCCACAGAAGCAAGAAGAACGGGTACTCAACTTAGTCAGAACAATGACGATGGAGAAGGTTGGGGCGGTATGCG
>CAMUQM010000060.1 GCA_947095945.1 uncultured Prevotella sp. | reverse complement strand
ACTAGATCCTAAGTCTAGCGCGTCTACCAATTCCGCCACAGGCGCATAACGACTGCAAAGATACGCAATGTTTTGGATATAGCCAAATGTTTGGGAATTTCTTTTTAAGAAGCCTCCTCCAACTTCTTCAAAGGAATGATAGTTTCGGAAATAAAAACTTACTGTTGTTAGATGCTGAAAGATAACAGGGAATACTATTTATTAATTATCAATTTTAGTTCCTATTAGGTAGTCCCTTCCTTTTGGAGGAGGCTTTTATCATCTTTCTTGCAAACTCTATAATTGTATCCTTGCCTCGTGCAAAGTCCTCGGAAGTAAGGGAAACTTTATAGTCTGGATCAATGCCAAACTCTGTCATCTGCTTGTCACGGTCGTACATTGGGCAAGCAGAGAAACGCACTGACCATCCATTAGGTAGTTCAGAGGAGAAGGGCATACCAGCTCCGCCGCCTGTGCGGTCGCCTACTACTATGACATTCGGGCAACACTTCATGTACTTAACAAACTCGTTGGCAGCAGAGAAGACGCTACGATTGGTCAGTACGATAACTGGTTTTTGCCAACGGATTCCCTTTCCGGGCTTGAGATATTCTGGTTGTAATGGTGAGAAGTCGTTATGACCTTTTCCTGTTTTATGCTGTATGTAGCCAACGAGTAGTTCCTTGTTTGTTAATCGTGCAGCAAATGCTTCGGCATTCGTAAGATTACCACCTCCATTGTTACGCACATCGATAATCAGTCCATTGCAGGGTTGAAGGTGAATAAAGATGTCGTCGAGATTACCAGCGCCAATAGCGTTTTGGAAAGTCTCACAGCGTACATAGCCGATGTTATCATCAAGGACAGTATAGTCTAAGCCGCTTGCAATGAGGTAATCGGTCTTGAGATAGAGGCGTTGAAGTGAATCAGAGTAATTCTTTGGATAATCTTCGTGCCATGACCAGTAGCGACCTATGTTGAAAGATGTGTATAGATTGACGTGCCCATCCTTTAGTTCTGAGAGCATATTAGTCATTACTTCAAACTGTTGCTTTGCTGACATAGAGTTGTCAAACTGGCGTGCATAGCGACTATGTACCTCCTGCCAGTCTATACCTTTCTGTGAGAAGAAGCAGTAGTGTTCGTCCATAATCCGCCACAAAGCCTCGAAATTACCTTGTGGACTATCTGGAAGTTGGTCATTGGTGACACAACTTGTTGCAGTACTGAGTATCGTCAGTGCTGGAATCAGTAAGTTAAGAAGGAAATGATATAGCTTTCTCATGGGATGAACTTATTGATTGAAAATTTACGAACAATACCGAATATGAAGAAATTACTCCATACATGCTGGCGCAAGTGATTGACCTTTGCCTGTTGATAATCGCCGAGGTAGCCAATACGGAGTGTCGTATGACGAACCGTAAAATCGAGAGTTAGCATCTGGCGGAGTGATGGAGCTGACACAGGTATTGTGACAATAAGGTTATGATCATAGTTATCGCGGGTAAAAATCTCGTAATAACTCTGTCCGTAATTAGGTGAGAATGTTAGTCCGAGAAGTGGAGCTTGAACCTCATAACGTAATTGAAAAGGAAGATTTCGAAGACGGAAACGATAGGCAGCAACGGCATTCGGTGAAATATTTAGCTGTGCGTAAGCCTGTGCAGGGTTGTTAGAATTACGCATATTATAGAGAAAGCCGAGTCGAGTATCAACTCCTCCACCAGCTTTTAGGAGCAGTTTTCCCTCTCCAAGGCTCCATGTTCCAACAGTATATTGCCAATTATATTGGAAGTTGTAAAAGCCACCAAGATTGTTGTTATTCTCCTTTCGATTGTGTACTGATAGTATTTGTGCCTGATGTATGAGTTCCCTTGACAGTTTACTGCCATTCTCACGCACGGAATGAGAAGCGTAGCGAAGTTCTGTTCCGGTATATTCTTCGGGTGAAAGGTAGGTGTCAAGGGCGTTTACCGTACCGATACCGAGCATCTGTGTGTTGGTAATCACCTTGTCATTGCGCAAGGTGTCCTGTGCAAGAACTGATGTTGATGTCGTGAAAAGAGTTATTGCTGAAAGGGAAATACAGCTAAATAAGGACTTCTTTAGGTTCATAGGCGTAATTAGAAAGTATCAGTAAAAGCGTAGGTTAAATAGATATTTGTACCAAACTTTAGGTGATATGCAACTCAAGTGTTTATAAATAGTTCTTTGAATGGCGGGACGTACGAGGTGTACGTCCCCTTTTCAATTCGTTATTTATCGTATTGTTTATTCGTTGTCGAAGAGGTTCAGCTGACCAGTTATCTCATCGATGACCTGCTGCTGGGACTTACCTGCATCTGGGTCGAGGTTTTCCTCCTTTGTTACAGCTGCAGAGTTTTCCTCCTGTACGTCATCTTCATTGCTCTCATCATCTCCTTTCTCCTCTTCAGGGAAGCGTGTTGGTTCCAACTCTTCAATCTTGTCAACCGTCCAAGTTGTTAGGCGTTTGCCCTTTGCCTTGAATCCCTTCACACCAACAAACTGCTCTGCATCAATCTCCTCTGTGCCACGTGAAGCATCTGCACCGCCGTATGTCAGCTGTATGCGAGGGAAGGCAACGTCAGTCAGCAGTACCATCCTTGACTCTGGGTTATCTCCGATGAAGTTCTGATGACGCTTACTTGCTTCCATCTGGAATCGCTTCAAGTAAGGATAACCTTGATTGTCTGCATCGAAGATGACAGCTGTCCAAGGCTTATCAGCATCAAACTTCTCTATACGGAGAATGTTATCTTCGTAGTGGTTGGATGCGTCAAAGTTGGTAATATAGAACTCTCCGTTCTTAAGTATCACAAGGATGCTGTCTTGATCAGAGAACTCTCCAAGGAAATGACCATGGTCTTCGTAGTTGATACGGTTGACATCTGGGTCGAACCACACCTTACGTCCACCCAAGGTAGAGTGTCCGTGGCTCTTGAGTGAGATACGATGAATACTCTCTTTGGTCAGCAGATTACCCTTTGCAGCACGCCCCTTGATGAGAATACTTGCAAAGTCACGCTCCATGAAGATATTTTGTTTCTTCTTGTCAGGGTTCGGATCGAGGGTTATCTTTATCAATTCCGCCTCACCATTAGGGTTAGCAGTGAAGTAATTAATCTTTGAGCCAGCCGTACCGAGGGTTACGTCATATTCTTTGTCACGTGTGATAGAAGTCACGTTGAAACGTTTGATATAGTAAGGTCCGGTCTTTCCGTCACGATAAACGACGTTATAAATCGTACGCTTGTCGTTCTTCTTAAACACTTGTACGTGAAGAACTCCCTTACCCACAAACACCTTGTCGGCAATTCGGATGACCTTGTACTTTCCATCACGATAGAAGATAATCACGTCATCAAGGTCAGAGCAGTTCTGAACGAACTCTGCCTTCTTCAAACCTGTACCAATGAAACCTTCCTGACGGTCGATATATAGCTTCTCGTTGGCATCAACCACCTTAGCAGCAACAATCGTATCAAAACTCTTAATCTCTGTACGACGTGGATGGTCGCTTCCGTACTTCTCTTTCAGGTGTGTGAACCACTCGATAGTGACGCGAATCATCTCGCTGAGGTCCTTGTCAATCTCGGCAATCTCTGCCTTAATCTTCTGAATCAGTTCGTCAGCCTTATCTTTATTGAACTTCAAAATGCGTTGCATCTTGATTTCCAAAAGGCGGATGATGTCGTCACGTGTCACCTCACGGATAAACGTCTTCTTATATGGCTCGAGTTTTGAGTCGACGAAGCTCACAACTTCGTCAATGTCCTTAGCTGTCTCAAACTTACGTTCCTTATAGATGCGGTCCTCAATGAAGATACGTTCAAGGGAGTTATAGAACAACTGCTCTTCTAATTCATGCTTGCGAATCTCCAGCTCTAACTTCAATAAAGCCTTCGTATGCTCGGCAGAATTGCGCAATACATCAGACACCGTGAGGAACTCCGGCTTGTTATCTCGGATGACACAGCAGTTTGGTGAAATGTTTATTTCACAATCAGTGAAAGCATAGAGGGCATCAATGGTCTTGTCGCTTGACGTACCCGGTGTAAGATGAAGTTGAATCTCCACCTCCGAAGCAGTCATGTCCTCCACTCTGCGAATCTTCAACTTACCTTTCTCTACCGCCTTGGTGATAGACTCTTGGAGCGTGTTGGCAGTCTTAGTGAAAGGAACCTCACGGATGACGAGGGTTTTATTATCGAGCTTCTCTACCTTTGCACGCACCTTCAATACACCACCACGCTGACCATCGTTATACTTTGAGGCATCAATACTACCGCCTGTTGGGAAGTCCGGATAGAGATGGAACTCCTCGCCACGCAGGTAGTTGATAGCTGCATCGCAGATGTCGTTGAGGTTGTGTGGAAGAATCTTTGATGACAAGCCAACTGCAATACCTTCTGCACCCTGTGCTAAAAGCAGTGGGAACTTTACAGGAAGCGTAATCGGTTCTTTGTTTCTGCCGTCGTAAGAAAGTTGCCATTCGGTTGTCTTAGGGTTGAAAACTGTCTCTAAGGCAAACTTAGACAGGCGCGCCTCAATGTATCGTGGCGCAGCTGCACGGTCACCAGTGAGGATATTTCCCCAGTTGCCCTGCATGTCAATGAGCAGGTCTTTCTGTCCCATTTGTACCAAAGCATCACCGATAGAGGCATCACCATGAGGGTGGAACTGCATCGTATGACCAACAATGTTTGCAACCTTGTTGTATCGTCCATCGTCCATTCGTTTCATAGAATGGAGAATACGGCGCTGTACAGGCTTCAAACCGTCCTCAATATGAGGTACGGCACGTTCAAGGATTACGTAGCTGGCGTAATCTAAGAACCAGTTTTTGTACATGCCAGAGAGATGATGCACGGCAGAGGCATCAAACCTGTCGGCAGGTTTATAATCAGAATGGGAACTCTGTTCCTGAGTCTCTTCCTCAGGAGTAAGTCCGTCCAAGTCTTTTATTTCGTCATCCATATAGTTCTTGTTTTATCACTTAAAGAAGCAAGCTTCATAAGACTGCAAATGTACGAAAAAAAATGTAAACAGACAAATTATAGCTTGTTCAAGTGTTGGATTTGGTTTTCTGTTTGCAGCCTACTCTTGTCTCACTTGCACCATAGCACTTTTTCAAGTCAAATCGGTTATTATCGTCTGAACAGATAAGTCTCCTTTATGATTGGGTTTATCCTCCGCACAATTGGTGCTGAGTGTCAACACGAGTGGTGCGGAGGCTTAACACCATTCGTACTGAGCATCAATATATCTGTTGAAAAGGGAAGAGAAGTCGCTTGTTGTCAAGATAATAATATGTTGTTAGGCATTGTTTACAGGATAGTATAACTTCAAACAATTCTAATGACTTGCTTGTGAATAATCGTTTTAGGCGAAAGTTTCGCAATAAACCTGTTCTTATTCGGCTAAAAAAGCGTAACTTTGCGACAAAAATTAAGGTATAAATAGATTATTATGGCACAAGAGGATGTTTTCAAGAAGATTGTGAGCCACTGTAAAGAGTATGGTTTCGTCTTCCCAAGTAGTGATATTTATGATGGTTTGGCAGCTGTTTATGACTACGGTCAGAACGGTGTTGAACTGAAAAACAATATTAAGCAATACTGGTGGCAGTCAATGGTATTGCTGCACAACAATATTGTCGGTATCGATGCATCTATCTTTATGCACCCGACAGTATGGAAAGCCAGCGGTCACGTTGATGCTTTTAATGATCCATTGATTGATAACCGCGATTCAAAGAAGCGTTATCGTGCGGATAACCTCATTGAGGACCAGATTGGTAAATACGAGGAAAAGATAGAGAAAGAAGTAGCTAAGGCAGCCAAAAAGTTTGGTGATGCTTTCGATGAGGCTAAGTTCCGTGAGACTAATCCACGTGTTCTTGAAAATCAGAAGAAGCGTGATGACCTTCATGCACGCTATACTGAGGCTATGCAGGGACCTGACTTGGAGGCTTTGAAGCAGATTATTCTTGACGAGGGCATCGTTGATCCAATCAGCGGTACAACCAACTGGACAGACGTTCGTCAGTTCAACCTTATGTTCTCTACCGAGATGGGTGCTTCGGCTGAGGCTGCAAGTAAGATTTATCTTCGTCCAGAGACAGCACAGGGTATCTTCGTAAACTTCCTCAATGTTCAGAAGACTGGTCGTATGAAGTTGCCATTTGGTATCTGTCAGATTGGTAAGGCATTCCGTAATGAGATTGTAGCTCGTCAGTTTGTCTTCCGTATGCGTGAGTTCGAACAGATGGAGATGCAGTTCTTCTGCCAGCCCGGAACAGAAATGAAATGGTTTGAATATTGGAAGAAGCATCGTTTGGCTTGGCACGAGGGGCTTGGTATGGGTAATGAGAATTATCGTTATCACGACCACGAGAAATTGGCTCACTATGCTAATGCGGCAACCGATATCGAGTTCCACATGCCATTCGGCTTTAAGGAGGTTGAGGGTATTCATTCACGTACCGACTTCGACCTTTCTCAGCATGAGAAGTTCTCTGGTCGTCAGGTGAAATACTTTGACCCAGAGCGCAACGAGAACTATACTCCATATGTAGTAGAGACATCTATTGGTGTTGACCGTATGTTCCTTTCTGTTATGTGTCACAGCTATACAGAGGAGGCTTTGGAGAATGGTTCAAGTCGTGTCGTTCTGAAATTGCCAGAGCCATTGGCACCTGTTAAGTGTGCGGTTCTTCCTTTGGTTAACAAGGATGGTTTGCCAGAGAAGGCACAGGAGATTGTGAACAATCTGAAGTTCCATTTCAACACACATATGGAGGCTAAGGACTCTATCGGTAAGCGTTACCGTCGTCAAGATGCTATTGGTACTCCTTTCTGTGTGACTGTTGATGGCGATACACTGACAGATAACACTGTAACATTGCGTTATCGTGATTCAATGAAGCAGGAGCGTGTGCCAGTAGAGAAGCTGCGTGAGATTATTGAGGATCGCGTTTCTATCACAGCATTATTGAAGAAGATTGATATTGATTAATAAAAGGAAGGATAGCGGAGTTGGCTTTTGTAGGTGCTTATAACGTATCAAGATAAGCTATAACGTCTATGTAATCCTACTCTGCTATTCCTTTCCTCTCAAATAAAAGACTATGACAAAGAATATAAAGACCCTTATACGCCGTGCAGTAGGTGCTCTCTGCTTGGGTGGAATGATGCTTTCGGCAGGTCTCTTTACTTCATGTACTGAGAAAGATAACACTGTAGAGGAGTATGCTGATTGGCAGTCAAAGAACGAAACTTATTGGAATAAACTCTATACAGCTACTCAGGAGAAAATCAAGAGTGGTGATACTTCATGGAAGATAATACTTAATTATACTTTCCAAAACCAGAAGCAGACATCAGGTTCTGCGTTGACTTATAGTCCAGAGAATTATATTATAGCACATGTGGAACAAGCAGGAACAGGCACAACGAGTCCGTTATATTCTGATTCTGTGTCTATGCATTACATGGGTCGTTTGATTCCATCTACAACTTACACGGCTGGACTTATCTTTGATAAGTCATGGTCAAGCGATACTTTTAATGCTGCAACATCTCGTCCGAATCATAGTTACATAGGTCTTAGTTATGATTCTAAGGGGAAACCGATAAGTCTTGTAGATGGTTTTACAACTGCTTTGATGTCAATGCATCGTGGCGATCATTGGACAGTCTATATTCCTTATCAGTTGGGTTATGGTGCGAGCGCTTCGGGTGCAGTGCCAGCTTACTCAACGCTTATCTTTGATTTGCGCCTTGTAGACTTCTCTCATCCGGGAACGAAGTTGAAGGATTCATAATCAAGGTAGAGCGTCATAGCCTTTTCGAAAGGTCTGAACGACCTTTAGTCTTATATTTAGGGATACAAGTTCTCGTGTATTCGTCTCAATAGTTGCAGCGGACAAACGGGAGCAAGGTCCCTATTTTGCTTTTAGTATTTGGGATACTCTTTGCTGGGCGCTTCTGTTGGCTTACCTTATTAAGTTCATGTTGATTATTATTCAGGTTTTTATTATTCACATATTATCATATTCTCGTGCGTATATCTTTCAGTAAATCCGTAGCAGAAAGTCTTCTTGCCAAGATTCGTAGTGGTGAGGTAATGAGCAGGAATGAGAAATTTAATCTCATTATCCAACTCAGTATCCCATCTATCTTGGCGCAGGTAACAACGGTTTTGATGTTTTATATCGATGCGGGAATGGTGGGTTCGCTCGGTGCAGAACCATCAGCAGCTATTGGACTTGTTGAGCCCGCGACATGGCTTTTCTTCTCTTTGGTGAGTGCGGTAACGATGGGTTTTTCTGTTCAGGTTGCCCACTTTATTGGCGCTAATGACTTTGCAAAGGCACGTGCAGTTATGCGTCACGGCTATATTTTTGGTCTTTGCTTTGCACTGTTTTTGCTGCTTATAACTTTTCTTATCGGTTCTCGTCTTCCAGTGTGGCTGGGTGGCGGTGCTGATATCCGACATGATGCAACTGTTTACTTCCTTATCTTCTCTCTCATAATCCCTTTCCACTTAATCGAGTATATGTCAGCAGCTATGCTGAAGGTGTCAGGTGATATGCGCTGTCCGAGTTTTATGGCGATATTGATGTGTGTGCTGGATGTGATTTTTAACTATTTCTTTATCTTCCCTACACGTACAATTACTCTCTTTGGTATGGAGATAACGATGCTAGGTTTGGGTGAAGGGGTGGCTGGAGCGGCTCTCGGAAGTCTTCTGTCTTTTGTTTGTGTTGCACTTCCGTTGGCTTATTATGCAATCTTTCAAAGCCCTATTCTGGCATGGAAAATGGATGTTGAACGTTTTGTGTGGCGTTGGCAGTATATATGGAATGCTATGAAGATTGGTGCACCGATGGCGTTACAATATCTTCTGATGAATGGTGCGCAACTTGTTTCAACAATGATTGTAGCTCCTTTGGGTAACATCGCTATTGCAGCTCATTCGTTTGCTATCACCGCAGAGAGTCTTTGTTATATGCCTGGGTATGGTATCAGTGAAGCTGCCACAACGTTGGTGGGGCAGAGTGTGGGTGCTGATAGGCGTGATCTTCATCGTAGTTTTGCGTGGATGACAGTATCTCTTGGTATGGTTGTAATGGCGTTTATGGGTGTTGTTATGTATATCTTTGCCCCAGAAATGATAGGTTTGCTATCTCCTGTAGCTGAAATTCAGGCTTTAGGAACATCTGTTCTCCGTATAGAAGCCTTTGCTGAGCCATTCTTTGCTGCAGCCATAGTTGCTTATAGTGTCTGTATAGGGGCAGGCGACACACTGAAGCCTTCATTGATAAACTTGGGTAGTATGTGGCTTATCCGTCTCACCTTGGCTTATGGACTTGCTCCACAATATGGTCTTCGTGGTGTCTGGTTTGCAATGGCTGTCGAACTTTCTCTCCGTGGATTGATGTTTATCTTCTATCTTTTTAGACGTCTTCGAAAAGCATAACTATCATAGAATGAGAGGTAAAGGAGTGTACTTGTACTTCTTGTAAAACCTTTGTTTTTCTTATGTAAACGAATGGTTGCGAATTTTCTTCATGAAAAGAAATATTTTTTTTCATGAAGAAAAATATTTCTTTTCATGTAAATTAATTATTCTTTTCATGACTGTAAATCATTTTTGATCATAAGTATAACGATTATTTATTTCAAATTTAGTAAGAACTCTTTATGGAAATTAATTGGTTTTATGCTCTATTTGTATAAGAAATGA
>CAMUQM010000059.1 GCA_947095945.1 uncultured Prevotella sp. | reverse complement strand
GCCCTATTAGCCCAATAACCCTAACCATCAACACCCAACACTCAACACCCAACACCCACAATGTACAGCAACAAAGAAAACGTAAACATCCTCACAGCCTTACTCGTAAAGGAACGTGTCAAGAAAGCCGTTGTATGTCCGGGTTCTCGTAACTCGCCTATTGTGCACAACCTCTGTGCTTGTCCTGATATTGAGTGCTATCCCGTCACTGATGAAAGGACAGCTGGTTTCGTCGCTTTAGGTATGACACTGGCTGATAATGAACCTGTTGCCGTTTGTGTCACATCGGGTTCTGCCTTACTCAACTTGGCACCTGCTGCTGCTGAAGCCTATTATCAGAACCGTCCGTTGATTATCATTTCAGCCGACAGACCGGCACAATGGATTGACCAACAGGATGGGCAGACGATTCGACAATATCGTGCATTGGAACCAAACGTTCGCAAGAGTGTTACATTACCAGAGCCTCACAACGACGAGGAACGCTGGTATTGCAACCGATTAGTCAACGAAGCGCTGAATGCAGTACGAATGAACGATGGCAGTCCTGTGCATATCAATGTTCCTATCAGCGAACCTCTCTTTGAATATAACGTTCCTCAACTTCCTGACGAACGCAATATTTTCCTGATGTATGCAGCAACGAATGACGTTTGTGTCTATGAAATGGCAGCCGACTTCTTCCGTGCCAAGAAACTGATGGTTGTTCTTGGTCAATTAATACCTGAGGTTGTGGGCAATTCGCTTGAGGCAATTGAGGCATTGAAAAAGGTTGCTGTCGTTATTCAGGAGAAGTTGGCAGATGACGATATTGGGCCTGCACAACCCATTGATGAAGTGTTGAAGATGATTGGTGAGGATAAAGCTTATCGCCCTGACCACCTTATATATATAGGAGGGACGATTGTCAGCAAACAACTCCGTCAATTCTTGCGTAAGTGTGAGTGTAAGATGTCAATCGTTGCAAATGAGAGTGGTGAGTTTTGTGATACTTTTATGCATACTACTGACATTATCCAAGGCTCAGCAGAAGATGTCATCGGTATCTTTGCCAATGAGAGCGAAGACGTTAAAAAGAAGGATTTTGTAAACTTATGGAACAAGGCTTTCGACAAAGCCTTAGCCATCCGAAAAACGATAAAGCCACGTTTCTCACAAATGTTAGCTGTTAAAGCTTTCCACGAAAAGATGAGAGAAGAAGCTGTTGATGGTGAATTGTTCTATGGAAACAGCACGGCTGTTCGTCTTGGTAACATCTTCTCTGATCAATACATCTATGTCAATCGAGGCGTGAATGGTATCGAAGGCTCGTTATCAACAGCTGTTGGTTATGCCATTGCACATCAAGAAGAAGAGGATGTATACTGTGTTATCGGTGACTTGAGTTTCTTCTATGATCAAAATGCACTATGGAACGAATCTCTTTCGCCTAACCTGTCTATCCTCTTACTTAACAATGGCGGTGGAGGTATCTTCCATCAGCTGTCTGGATTAGAGCGTTCACCCTATCGGGATAGTGCTATTGCTGCCCAACACACAACCACTGCAGAAGGAATCTGTCAAACACACGACATCGTCTATCTCTCTGCACGTAACGAGAAAGAACTTTACGAGAATCTTGATAAGTTCTTCAATTCAGAGGAAGGACCAGTACTTTTAGAAATATTCACAAACGCAGAGGAGGATGCCCAAGCCCTGAAAGATTATTATCAAGCATTTTAACAAAATGAACTTGCCATTGTCTATCCTTATTTTAGAAATAGCTTGGCAACCACTCTATAATCAATCAAAAACAAAAAGACCCTATGGAGAAAAGAGAATGGAAGCCTATTGAAGGCTTCAACTTTGAGGAAATCCTCTTTGAAGAGTACAACCACATAGCAAAAGTAACTATCAACCGTCCTCGCTATCGTAATGCTTTCACCCCGAAAACAGTGTGGGAAATGTCACAGGCCTTCAACTATTGTCGTGAAGCACTTGACATTCGCGTAGTCATCCTCACTGGTGCAGGCGACAAAGCATTCTGCTCTGGCGGTGATATGAACGTAAAGGGACATGGCGGATATATCGGTAATGACGGTGTTCCACGCCTCAATGTGCTTGACTTACAGATGCAGATTCGACGTCTTCCAAAGCCAGTCATCGCAATGGTAAACGGCTATGCGATTGGTGGTGGACACGTCCTTCACGTGGTATGCGACCTCTCTATTGCTTCAGAGAACGCTATCTTTGGACAGACAGGACCAAAGGTTGGCTCTTTCGATGCTGGCTTCGGCGCCTCTTATTTGGCACGTGTTGTTGGTCAAAAGAAGGCTCGTGAGATTTGGTTCTTGTGTTGTCAGTACTCTGCAGAAGAAGCAGAACGAATGGGATTAGTCAATAAGGTGGTTCCTTTCGACCGTCTCGAAGATGAGTGTATAGACTGGGCAGAGACAATGATAGAGCGTTCTCCATTAGCACTCCGTATGATGAAGGCCGGCTTTAACGCCGAACTTGATGGTCAGGCAGGTATTCAGGAGCTTGCAGGTGATGCCACAATGCTCTACTACACACTTGATGAAGCACAGGAAGGTGGCAAGGCTTTCCTTGAAAAACGTAAGCCAGACTTTGACAAGTATCCACAGTTCCCATAATTAGCTATTGGACTTATTGGCCTAATTAGGCTAATAAGCCCAATGAATCCATTTAGTAAACAAAGACTATAGAACTTATCAACAATTTGGCTAATTAGCCTTATTAGGCCAATAAATCTAACAGAACCTTTATTACCAACAACTAAGAAACAATCATGGAAACATCTTTCTTGCCACAAAAGGGCAACTATCGCAACCTGATAGCTTATCAGAAAGCAGAATGCATTTATGATATTACCTATTACTTTGCCCACCATTTTTTAGATAGAAACGACAGGACGATAGACCAGATGATACAAGCAGCCCGCTCAGGGAAGCAAAATATTGCAGAAGGATGTGCTGCCTCGACAACCTCTGCAGAAACAGAAATAAAGTTAGTGAATGTTGCACGTGCCAGCCTTCAAGAACTTTTAATTGATTACGAAGATTATCTTCGTGTCCGAAATCTTATAAAATGGAATGTAAATGATAAGAATGCAATCATTGCCCGACGCGTATGTGCCAAGCATAACGAGTCTGCTTTTTATCGCAATGCGATTCAAGTACGCACAGATGAAACAATAGCTAACATTGCTATTACATTGATTTATCAAGAAGATGTAATACTTAGAAAATATTTAGATCATATCAAAGATGATTTTATTAAACATGGTGGAATACGCGAGCAAATGACAAGAGCAAGAATAGAATATAGAAACAAACAATAAAGAACTTACAATGTACAACATAAACATCTCCTCACGCACCCTTCACTTCCTACTCCCTGCGAGCACTTCACGTGGTGTCTACACAACGAGGAAAAGCTATTATGTCATGCTGACTGATACCAATCAGCCAGAAGTGATGGGTATAGGGGAATGCGCAACACTCCCAGACCTGTCGTGTGATGCCATGCCAGACGAGGAATATGAGCAGAAGTTGCGGGACTTCTGTGATGACTTCTGCCGCACAGGAGTCATTGACATTGATGCCATGCGCCCTTATCCGTCCATGCTTTTGGGGCTTGAAACAGCTAAGGCACAGCTGGAAGCCAAGGGAAGTATTAATCTTTTCAACACGTCTTTTGGACGAGGTGAGGAAGGAATCACCATCAACGGACTTGTATGGATGGGAAATTTCGAAGAGATGTATCAGCGATTGGAAGCGAAACTCAAGGCTGGTTTCCGCTGTGTGAAGCTGAAGATAGGAGCGATTGACTTTGAGAAAGAACTCGAACTTATAAGTCATATCCGTCAAGCTTTCACACGTGAACAGGTGGAACTACGCGTTGATGCAAACGGGGCATTTGCTCCAGAAGATGCTATGCAACGATTAGAAGCATTGGCACAATACGATATCCATTCCATAGAGCAGCCTATCCGCCAGCATCAATGGCAGGAGATGGCACGCTTATGTGCTGACACTCCCCTACCAATAGCCCTCGATGAGGAACTTATCGGTATCAACGACCCAACAGAAAAGGCGTTACTACTCGACACTATCCGCCCACAATACATCATTCTCAAACCAAGTCTACATGGTGGTATGGCTGGTACACGAGAATGGATTACAATGGCAAAGGAACGTAACATAGGTTCATGGATAACCTCAGCACTTGAGAGTAACATCGGATTGAATGCTATCGCCCAACTCACTGCCGACATCTATGGTCCAAATATCACCACACCTCAGGGCTTAGGTACAGGACAACTCTTCACCGATAATATCCCAATGCCATTAGAAATCAGAGGCGACCAGCTTTGGATTAGCGATTAAGAAAATTATTATTAGCCCTAAGGCCAATTAGCCTAATTAGCCCAATAGCATAAAATCAAACAATAATGACACTACAAGATTTCCTTTCAGAATGGCATAATGAAAACCCAGAGCTACTTGTCCACACCAGTGGTTCAACAGGTAAGCCGAAAGCGCTATGGGTAGAGAAGCAGCGTATGCTCAATTCTGCCCGCATTACTTGCGATTTCCTTGGCTTAAAGGCTGGCGACACAGCCCTCCTCTGTATGCCACTCGACTACATTGCAGGAAAGATGGTAGTAGTAAGAAGTATCGAGCGTAACCTACACCTATTGAGCGTGACACCTTCTGGGCATCCTCTCTCTGACAAGTCTTTATCTGAAGCAGGTATTTCCAACGAGGAGATAACCTTTGCAGCAATGGTACCACTGCAGGTCTATAACTCCCTGCAAGTGCCTGAGGAGCGTGAACGATTACAACGTATTCGACACCTGATTATAGGCGGAGGAACCGTTGATGACAAACTATCTGTCGCTTTACACGATTTCCCTAATGCCGTATGGAGCACCTACGGAATGACGGAAACTCTCTCACATATTGCTCTCCGCCGCCTAAATGGATCCGATGCCAGCGAATGGTACAAACCCTTTGATGGTGTGAAAGTATGGCTCAACGAAGATGATAGCCTTGTCATTGATGCTCCTGCTGTCTGCTCTCATCCGTTAGTAACCAACGACAGAGCTAAAATCCGCCCTTCCCAAATAGACAATGGGATTGAAACTCCTTGTTTCCGCATACTCGGACGGAAAGATAATGTAATTGATTCGGGCGGCATTAAGATTCAGATTGAAGAAGTAGAACACCTGCTAAAATCCTCTCTTACAGCCGACTTTGCTATAACAAGTTGTCCTGACGAGCGTTTTGGAGAAGCTGTGGTCTTACTCACTACACAAGACGATACCGATTCTATTAAAACACTCTGCCAGCAATGCCTCCCAAAGTTTTGGCAACCTCGTTTCATCTTCCACATCCCTTCCCTTCCACAGACAGGCAATGGGAAACTTGCAAGAGCTGAAATAAAAGTATTAGCAGGTCAGTTATATGAATCAAAAGTATGACATTACGCTCATTCTAACAACATACAGCATAGTATTTAGTACTCAGCACTAATGGTGCGAACCATCAACACCACACGTGCTGAGCACCAACACATCAGTTGATAAGGGTAAGATAGATTAATCGTTACCATCATAAATAATGGAATAATACAACAAGTAAAGACTAACTTATACATAAGATTTTTACAGGACTACGAGAAACAAGAATATAAAACAAGAAGGTAGGGAGATTTATCATACTATATAGAACAGAAAACTATCATATCCATAGATATTTTTAAACAACTGGTTAACCAACTGAATACCCCCTACTACATTTCTACACTTTTTATCCGATTACTCCTACTCAGCCCTTTGCAAACAATGAAAAACTTAATCTTTTGTTTGCCACAACCGATTTTTTTAGCTAATTTTGCAGTCATAAAACCAATACGTAATTTTTAAATGGACGATTATCACGCGGAAAATTTCAATCTGTAAGCGTGAGGATTACAACAGGAAGTTGCTAATCCCCACACTATTATTTAACTATGGAGATTAGCTAATGAAGACATATTGGAACATTAACGGAACCCTGAATACCATTAAAGAATGGCAGCCAAACTGCTGGATTCAGGTAACTTGCCCAACAGAGCAAGATCAGCAAGAACTCGAAGACACCTTTCATATCCCCGACTACTTCTTATCGGATATCAGCGATACCGATGAGCGAGCACGTTATGAATATGATGATGGTTGGATGCTAATCATCCTCCGTATCCCTTACGTTAAGGAAATTCGCTCACGAACACCCTATACAACAGTACCATTAGGTATCATTCACAAGAAAGATGTAACCATTACGGTCTGCAATTTCGAAACGAATATGATGCTCGACTTTGTCAGCTATCAGCAAAAGAGAAATGAGGGCTTTACAGATTATGTAGACCTTATCTTCCGACTCTTCCTTTCTTCTTCTGTTTGGTACCTGAAACGACTGAAGCAAATCAACACTTTGATTGAAAAGGCTAAGCGCAACTTAGATAGAGGTGTGGACAACGAAAGTCTGATTGGACTGAGTCGTCTGCAGGATTCGCTTACCTATTTCATCACATCCATCCGTGGCAACGAGAACCTATTGGCAAAGTTAAAGTTCAAGTTGCAGATTGACGAGTTAGATGCCGACCTCATTGAAGACGTAAACATTGAGATGTCACAGGCGCGAGAAACAACGAGTATCTACTCTGACATTCTTGAATCTACTATGGATACTTACTCAAGCATTATCAATAACAATATGAACACCGTGATGCGTACGCTCACCTCGGTATCAATCATCATGATGTTGCCAACGCTTATATCCTCGCTCTTCGGTATGAACCTTGTCAATGGCTTGGAAACAAACCCATGGGGATTCCCTCTCGCAATGTTCCTGTCGGTTGTAGTATCGGCTGCATCGTGGTGGTTGCTACGCCGTAAACGTCTGCTTTAGAAGAGAGAAAATAAAAAAAATCAACCTAAAATTAGGTACTTTCAAACTTTTTATCTAAGTTTGCAGTTGATATATTAGTGGTAGAAGACTACTGGCATCTATGCAATGGTCTGAAACCTTAAATGTGGAAAAACCCAAATCACAAACAAAAAGTGAAATGATGGACTCTCAAGAGAATGCCCTGAATCAGGGTACAGAAGAAGTTAAGCTGTCTGAAGAAGTTACAACTAACGCAACAACGGAGAATTCCGAGGCGCAGAATGTTAATGCTGATGCAGCAGCAGAAAGCCTCAATCAGCCAGTTGAAACACAGCCTGAGAACGAGGAAAAAAACCTCGTAGCGAAGGCATATAGTTCAAAAAAGGAGATTATAGAGCGTCTGAAGGCTATCGTTGACAGTGACGAAACACCTGAAAAAGCAGAAGTAGAACACCTAAAAACGGTATTCTACAAGCTACATTTTGTTGAGCGTGAAGCACAACAGAAAGCTTACCTCGACAATGGTGGTGACCCTGAGAAGTATCAGGTATTGCCTGACGAGGACGAAGAAATCTTCAAGGCAGAGATGACCATCATCAAGGAAAAACGCCAAAAGGCTTTCCTCGCACTTGAAGAGGAGAAGCAACAGAACCTCAAAAAGAAAGAAGCTATCATCGAACAGATAAAGGCGATGGTTACTACTCCTGATGAGGCTAATAAGAACTTTGACCAGTTCAAGAAGCTTCAGCATGAATGGAAGGAAATCAAGATGGTTCCTGCTGAGAAGGCTAACGAACTCTGGCGCAACTATCAACTCTATGTTGAGCAGTTCTATGACTTATTAAACCTCAATCGTGAGGCGCGCGAATACGACTTCAAGAAGAATCTTGAGAAGAAAACTAAACTCTGTGAAGCAGCTGAGAAGTTGGCTGAAGAAACAGATATTATCAGTGCATTCCACCAATTACAGGAACTTCATCAGGAATATCGTGAGACAGGTCCTGTTGCTAAGGAACTTCGCGAGCAGATTTGGACACGCTTTAAAGCTGCCAGCACTGTTATCAACAAGCGTCACCAGCAGCACTTTGAGACACTCCGCACACGTGAGGAGGAAAACCTGACAAAGAAGACTGCACTCTGCGAAAAGGCTGAAGAGCTTGCTAAACAAGAGAACAAGACTTCTGCAGATTGGGAGAAGCGCACTAAGGAAATCATTGCTATACAGCAGGAATGGAAGACCATTGGCTTCGCTCCACAGAAGATGAACGTGAAGATTTTTGAGCGCTTCCGCGCAGCATGCGATGACTTCTTCGGTCGTAAGGGCGAATTCTTCAAGCAGCTTAAGGAACAATTTGCAGAGAATGCAGAAAAGAAGAAGGCTCTTGTTGAAAAGGCTAAGGCTTTGAGCGAGTCTACTGACTGGAAAGCAACATCTGATAAACTCATTGCATTACAGAAAGAGTGGAAGACCATTGGTATGGTTCCTAAGAAGATTGGCGACCAGCTTTGGAGTGATTTCCTCGCAGCTTGCAACCACTTCTTTGAGGCTCGTAACGCTGTTCATGCAGACTCTCGCAATGAGGAACACGAGAACTTGAACAAGAAACGTGACATCGTCAGCAAACTGAAAGAACTTGTTGAACAGACAGGTGAGAACCTCCAAGAAAAGGTACAGCAGCTGACTGAGCAGTACAATAAGATAGGTCACGTTCCTTATAAAGAAAAAGATAAACTCTACAAGGAGTACCACGAGGTACTGGATAAGATTTATAAGGACCTCCATATCTCTGCAGCACGCAAACGAGTTGACAACTTCCGCAATAACCTCAAGAAGGTTGCTGACCGTGGTGTTGATGCACTCGACAACGAGCGCGGTCGTCTGCTCCGTCGCTTTGAGCAGTTGAAGCAGGAGATAAACACTTACGAGAATAATCTTGGTTTCCTCAACATCAGTTCAAAGAAAGGCAACAGCCTTATTGACGAGATGAACCGTCGCATCCAAAAACTTAAAGATGATATGGATGAGGTGAAGCAGAAGATTAAGGCTATTGATGCTGAAAATAAATAAAACAGAATATTCCTATCAAAATCATCCATAATAATAAGAATATATTGAGGAAAAAATAGAATCAAAGAAAGGGTCAATTCTTCTTAGGATTACCCCTTTTTTGATTCCTCAAATTAACTGCTCCTTACTCAAGAAAGTGACATTACCGAATTCTTTTCATGAACATAAATATTTCTCATTGTGAACATAAATATTTTTCTTCATGAAAAGAAATATTTATATTCATGAAAAGAATTCGCAAACTGATTTCTCTTTACACGAAAAGAACAGATAATAGAAGTATCTATCACTCCTGAAATCTGCCTAAAAAGCAGGCTAACTTATTCTTTTACGGTCTTCTTCTTTGCTTCAGTCCATGCAATGATACCACCAGAAAGGTTGGTAACTGTAAAGCCTTCCTTAGCAAGAAGTGTTGCTGCCATTGCAGAACGCTTACCCGAACGACAATATACTGCACAAGGACGATTCTTATCAAGTTTAGCAAGAGCGTTAGAAAGGAAAGAAGGAGTCAACACATCAACATGAATTGCACCCGAAATATGCCCTTCTGTAAACTCATCAAGTTTACGAACATCCACTAACTGAACAGAGTCAGACTTAATAATCTGCTCAAAACGATTAACGTCTACATCCTCATAAAGATTCTGCGCACATGCACCCATACCTATTCCCAATGCTGCCAAAATGGCTGTAAATAACTTTTTCATCTTTTATCAGGTAAATATCTAAGTTATAATTTGAAATAAAAAAAGAGAGTTGATAATTCAACTCTCTCGCTTTGTTGGGATACCCGGACTCGAACCAGGAATGACAGGACCAGAATCTGTAGTG
>CAMUQM010000058.1 GCA_947095945.1 uncultured Prevotella sp. | reverse complement strand
GAAAGGAGGGGAGCCCAATCTGCTTACTTGTGGGGGAAGATGGGCTTATTAATTAATTACTATTAATTCTCAAAAGTTGATTTTTTCCTGCACTCCCCTCCTTGGGAGGGGTAGGGGGAGGTTTAACTCAACAGCTGAGTGAGGAAAACGTCGCTGAAAAGAATCAGTACGCTTGAGCAGACGACTGCATCAGTAGATGCTTTGCCGACTTCAACACTTCCGCCCTTCACCGTGTAGCCCATATATGACGATACGCTTGAGATGATGAAGGCAAAGAAGAATCCCTTGATAATACTCATCCACATAAACCACGGGTTGAAATCATGTTGCAAACCAGAGGTTAAATCTACAGGTGTGATGATATGTGCAAGGTAGGCTGTAGCGTATGCACCAATGATACCTGTTGCTGCTGAGAAGATAACAAGGAACGGCATGATTGTGATGAGTCCTAATATCTTTGGCAGAATAAGGTAGCTGGCAGAGTTGATACCCATAATCTCTAAGGCATCAATTTGCTGGGTCACACGCATGGTTCCTAATTCCGATGCAATGTTTGAACCGACTTTACCCGATAGAATCAAACACATAATACTACTGGAAAACTCCAGAAGCATAATCTCTCTCGTCACATAACCCGATACCCAATGTGGCATCCAAGGACTCTGCACGTTGAGTTTAATCTGTATACATATAACTGCTCCGATGAAGAAAGAGATGAGCAGTACGATGCCAATAGAATCGACACCCAACTGGGACATCTCTTTAATATATCGCTTCAGGAACATTCTCATTCGTTCAGGACGACTGAATGAGCGCCCCATCAACATAAGATAATTACCGAATGTATTTAGCCACTTGAATAAAAGCATGATCTTTCTGTTTGATGTTCAAAATGCAAAATTAACCAAAATATCACAGAAAGAGAAAAGAAAGACATTATTTAATAGTCGTGAAGGTTGCTTTCCTTTGCTTCAAGTGGTATCTTTGGTGTTCTCGCAGGGTACTCTTTTTGGATAATATTAGTATCTTTGAAATCTTTGTAAGGAAGCCTCTCAACAGAAACGTAAGCACTTTGATATTCTTTTATCTATGTTATCCTTTTGTTTCTTTTCACGTCTTTATGATTGCTATCTGCTTTTTATTTCGTAATTTTGCAGCGATAGCTTAAAAGAGAAAACTATGTCAGAGTTAGATGATTTTGTTGTACGCCCAAGAGGCAATGGGAGTGTTCTTCGTACAGAAAAGCTGGTGAAGCGTTACGGAAAGCGTACCGTTGCCAATGGTGTGAGCATCAATGTGAAGCAGGGTGAGATTGTGGGATTGCTCGGACCAAATGGTGCGGGAAAGACTACGTCGTTCTATATGACAACGGGATTGGTTGTACCCAATGAGGGACATGTGTATATTGACGATCAGGAGATTACCAACTTCCCTGTATATAAGCGTGCCCGTGCTGGTATTGGCTATCTTCCACAGGAGGCGAGTGTTTTCCGTAAGATGAGCGTGGAAGATAATATTATGAGTGTCTTGGAGATGACAAAGCTATCTAAGCTGGAACGAATTGATAAGATGGAGAGTCTTATTCGCGAGTTTCGTTTGGAGAAAGTGCGTAAGAACCTCGGTGACCGCCTTTCAGGAGGTGAACGTCGTCGCTGTGAGATTGCACGTTGTTTAGCTATCGACCCAAAGTTTATCATGCTTGATGAGCCTTTTGCGGGTGTCGACCCTATTGCTGTTGAGGATATTCAGCATATCGTTTGGCGATTGAAGTTCCGCAATATCGGTATTCTTATCACTGACCACAACGTACATGAGACGTTGAATATCACCGACCGCGCCTATCTTCTCTTTGAGGGACGCATCCTTTTCAAAGGTACACCGGAGGAGTTGGCAGCCAATAAGATTGTGAAAGAGAAGTATCTTGGTACTGACTTCGTTCTTCAGAAGAAAGACTTCCAGTTGCTTGACCAGCGTAAACGTGCGCAGGAAGAAGCAAACGGTTTATAAGAGGAATATATCCTCTCTTTTAGATAGGCTATATTAGCCGTCAGAAAGGCGCAAAGATAAAGCATTCTTTGCGCCTTTGTTTATGCAAGAGTAAGTAAGTTGCGAATTATTTTCATGAAGAAAAATATTTTTTTTCATGAAAAGAAATATTTTTCTTCACGACCATAAATATTTATTTTCATGAAAATAATTCGAGAAAGGAGCCTTTCAGATATAAAGAGTAAGTGCAAAATAAAAAGCTGCTTACGGCAAAACACTATAAAAGAGTTGGCTGTAAGCAGCTTTGTTGATTAAAAAGTAAAACCAGTTGTAGGCTTAAGTAGCATATTATCTTGGTTAAAAAAACAAATTTCCACATATATATTATAAGGTTATGCGATTTTTTAAGTATCTTTGCACTTCAAAGTCTATAGGGGGTTATTGTGCCCTCTTGTGAACTTGTGTTTTTGATAAATAATAATAAACATAATATATAACATCAAAGATGAAAATTTCATTTGAGAATCCCGACAAAGTGAATGGCTTGATGAGCATCACAGTTGAGGAAGCTGATTACAAGGATGAGGTAGAGAAAACTCTCAAGGATTATCGCAAGCGTGCTAACATTCCTGGTTTCCGTCAGGGTCAGGTACCTATGGGGCTGATTAAGCGTCAGTATGGTTCACAGGTAAAGATGGATGCTATCAATAAGATTCTTGGTGAGAACCTCCAGAAATATATCGCTGATAACAAGATTCAAATGTTGGGTCAGCCAATGGGTTCTGAGTCTCAGGAAGCAGTTGACTTGGAGAAGCCAGCACCTTATGAGTTCAAGTTTGATATTGCTATCGCTCCAGAGTTTAAGATTGAGTTGAATGGCAAGAACAAGATTGACTACTACGAGATTGCTGTTGATGACAAGTTGATTGATCAGCAGGTTGAGATGTTCCAGAGCCGTTCTGGTCACTACGACAAGGCTGAGGTGTTCGATCCTGAGCAGCGCGATATGTTGAAGGGTGATATCCGTGAGTTGGATGAGAATGGAAATACACTCGAGGGTGGTATCACCGTTGAGGGCGCATCATTGATGCCACAGTATATCAAGGTTGAAGATCAGAAGAAGCTCTTTGATGGTGCTAAGCTTGGTGACATCATTATCTTTAACCCAACAGCAGCTTACCCAGATAATGATATCGAGGTTTCTTCACTCCTGAAGATTAAGAAAGAAGAGGTTGCTGAGCACAAGGGTAACTTCTCTTATCAGATTACTGAGATTTCACGCTTCGTTAAGGCTGAGAACAATGCAGAGCTTTGGAAGAGCGTTTACGGTGAGGATGCTGATATCAAGGATGAGGCAGCTTTCCGTAAGGCAATTGCTGACGGTTTGGCAGAGCAGTTGAAGGGTGATTCTAACTACAAGTTTATTCAGGACCTCCGTGCATACTGCGAGAAGAAGGTTGGTGATTTGACTTTCCCTGATGCTATCTTGAAGCGTATTATGTTGGCTAACAATCAGGATAAGGGTGAGGAGTTTGTAGAGAAGAACTACGCACAGAGCATCAAGGAGTTGACATGGCACCTGATTAAGGAGCAGTTGGCTAAGGACAACGATATTAAGATTGATGACAATGATGTTCGTGAGAGCGCTCGTCAGATGGCACGTGCACAGTTTGCTCAGTATGGTATGACCAATATTCCAGAGGATTACTTGAATGGTTATGCTGATGAGATGCTGAAGAAACGTGAGAATATAGATTCTTTCGTTGAAGCAGCTCTTGATCGCAAGCTTGCTGCAGCTATCAAGGAGGTTGTTAAACTGAACGTTAAGACCGTAAGTCTTGAGGAGTTCAACAAACTTGTAAGCGAGTAATATTTTTAGAAAAATCTTCCTTTATATATAGGGGTTATCGATTTTTTTGCTTATCTTTGCTTTAGATATGCAGGCAAATGTCGCATTGGGTGGCATGGTGTTTGTATTAATGACAATGATAAGGGAGGTCGATAACCTCTATTTTTTGTCATATATAAAATAATAGAAAGGAATACAATGAACGATTTTAGAAGGTATGCCACAGGGCATCTTGGGATGAATGGTATGGTGCTTGATGACGTAATGCGAGCACAGGCGCAGTATCTTAACCCATATATCCTTGAGGAGCGTCAGCTGAATGTGACTCAGATGGATGTCTTCTCACGTTTGATGATGGAGAGAATCATCTTCCTCGGAACGCAGGTAGATGACTATTCAGCCAATACAATTCAGGCACAGTTGCTTTATTTGGACTCTGTAGACCCGGGTAAGGATATATCAATTTATATTAACTCTCCGGGTGGAAGCGTAACTGCGGGCTTGGGTATCTATGATACCATGCAGTTTATCTCAAGTGATGTTGCTACACTCTGTACAGGTATGGCTGCTTCTATGGCTGCTGTATTGCTCGTTGCAGGTAAGGAAGGTAAGCGTTCTGCCCTGAAACATAGTCGTGTGATGATTCACCAGCCATTGGGTGGTGTGCAAGGTCAGGCATCTGACATTGAGATTGAGGCACGTGAGATTCAGAAGTTCAAGAAAGAACTCTATACTATCATCAGCGAACATTCTCATCAACCATTTGATAAGGTATGGAACGACAGTGACCGTAACTACTGGATGACTTCGGCAGAGGCTAAGGAGTACGGTATGATTGATGAGGTTCTGATGAGAAAACCAGTAAGTAACGCTTCAGAAGAAGTAAAGTAAAGGATAATAATGCCCCAAAAGAAATGTAGTTTTTGTGGTCGTGGTGAGAAGGAAGTAAAACTCCTTATCACTGGCTTGAACGGCTATATCTGTGAGGAATGTGCACAGCAGGCTTACAATATTGTCATGCAGACTGGTGCGTTGGCACAGGAAGAGAATGGCGATGATAAGGCTTTTAAGCTCAAGAAAGTTCCTAAGCCAAAGGAAATCAAGCAGTATCTTGACGAATATATCATTGGTCAGGATGAGGCGAAACGCTATCTTGCTGTGGCTGTTTATAACCATTATAAGCGTTTGCAACAGCCAAAGGATGATGATGGTGTAGAGATTGAGAAGAGCAATATCATCATGGTTGGTTCTACAGGTACGGGTAAGACATTGCTTGCTCGCACCATAGCAAAGCTTCTTGATGTGCCTTTCACGATAGTTGATGCAACCGTATTCACAGAAGCAGGATACGTAGGTGAAGACGTTGAGAGTATCCTCTCACGTTTGTTGCAGGTTGCCAATTATGACGTGCCAGCGGCTGAGCGTGGTATTGTCTTCATCGACGAGATAGATAAGATTGCACGTAAGAGTGATAACCCAAGCATCACACGTGATGTGAGCGGTGAGGGCGTACAGCAGGGTTTGTTGAAACTTTTGGAAGGAACAATGGTGAACGTGCCGCCAAAGGGTGGTCGTAAGCATCCTGATCAAGATTACATACATGTTGATACTCGCAATATCCTCTTCATTTGTGGTGGTGCATTCGATGGTATTGAGCGTAAGATAGCACAACGAATGAATACACACACGGTTGGTTACAACTCTGTGCAAAACGTTGCTAAGATAGATAAAAACGACTTGATGAAGTATGTTCTTCCTCAAGACTTGAAGTCATTCGGTCTTATTCCTGAGATTATTGGTCGTTTGCCAGTACTTACCTATCTTAATCCGCTTGACCGTGAGGCATTGCGTAAGATTCTTGTTGAACCAAAGAACTCTATCGTAAAGCAGTATATCAAGTTGTTTAACATGGATGGTATTAAGCTAACTTTCACCGAAGCGGCACTTGATTATATCGTAGACAAGGGTGTAGAGTATAAACTCGGCGCTCGTGGATTACGTTCAATCGTTGAGGCTGTGATGATGGATGCTATGTTTGATGTACCATCACGACGTATTAAGTCATTTGAGGTGACTGAAGAATATGTTCGTCAACAACTTGATAAGGCTCATATTCAGAAGTCGAATACAGTCTCATAAACCTATAGATACAGCCTACTGATGTGAAGAAAGTTTCGCATCAGTGGGCTGTATTATTTCTACAGAACCGTAAAGGAATGGAATATACCCAGCTATTAACATGACACAAGAAGTCAATCTTACCGAAAAACTAAAACATTATTTTGGCTTTGACAAGTTCAAAGGCGACCAAGAGGCTATTATCCGTAATCTTCTTGACGGACAAGACAGCTTCGTGCTGATGCCAACAGGTGGTGGAAAGAGTCTTTGCTATCAGCTTCCTTCATTGATTATGGAGGGAACGGCAATAGTCGTTTCTCCGCTTATTGCATTGATGAAGAACCAAGTGGATGTCATCAATGGAATTAGTGAGGAGGATGGTGTGGCACATTACCTCAACTCTTCTTTGAAGAAAGCCGAAATCGATCAGGTACGTGCAGACATCGTTTCAGGTCGTACAAAACTGCTTTATGTTGCTCCAGAGTCCTTGAATAAGGAGGAGAATATAGAGTTCTTGAAGTCAGTAAAGATTAGTTTCTACGCCATTGACGAGGCACATTGTATCTCTGAGTGGGGACATGATTTCCGACCAGAGTATCGTAAGATTCGTTGTGCTATCGAAACGATTGGTACAGCTCCAGTTATTGCATTGACAGCAACGGCTACTGATAAGGTACGTACGGACATTGTGCGTAGCTTAGGTATTGAGGATTGTGCCGAGTTCAAAAGCTCTTTCAATCGTCCGAACCTTTATTATGAGGTACGTCCGAAGAAGAGTGATGACGATACAAACAAGCAAATCATCAAGTTTATTAAGCAGCATACAGGTAAGAGTGGTATTATCTATTGTCTTTCACGCAAGAAGGTAGAAGAGTTGGCGGCTATCTTACAAGCTAATGATATCAAGGCTGCTCCTTATCATGCAGGACTTGATTCCGAAACACGTTCTAAGACACAGGACGACTTCCTCATGGAAGAGTTAGATATCATTGTGGCAACGATAGCCTTCGGTATGGGTATCGACAAGCCAGATGTACGCTTTGTTATACATTATGATATTCCGAAGAGTCTTGAGGGTTATTATCAAGAGACAGGACGAGCAGGACGTGATGGAGAAGAAGGTATCTGTGTTGTGTTCTATTCTAAGAAAGACCTCAATAAACTGGAGAAGTTTATGGAGGGTAAGCCTGTTGCAGAACAAGATATAGGTCGTCAGTTGTTACAAGAGACAGAGGCTTATGCGGAGTCATCTGTCTGTCGTCGTAAGATGCTGTTGCATTACTTTGGTGAGGATTATCCAAAGTGCAACTGCTCTATGTGCGACAACTGTTTGCATCCTAAGACAAAGATTGAAGGTCAGAAGCAACTCCTTATCATTCTTCAGGCTGTGAAGACTCTGAAGGAGAACTTCCGTCAGGAATATGTTATTGACTTTGTGCGTGGCAGAGCTACTGACGATCAGAAAGACCATAAGCATGATGAGTTAGACGACTTCGGTGAGGGTGAGGACGAGAATCCAAAGATATGGAACCCAGTTATTCGTCAAGCGCTCTTGGCTGGTTATTTAAAGAAAGATGTAGAGAATTATGGTTTGCTAAAACTGACCTCTGCTGGTAAGCGATTCTTGAAGTCGCCAGAATCGTTTATGATTGTTATGGATACCGAGTTTAAGGAAGAGGACGAGGACGACGAGCCAATGATGGGTACGGCAGTTCTTGATCCAGAACTCTTCTCCATGCTGAAGAATCTTCGTAAGAAGATTGCACGTAAATTAGAGATACCTCCTTACGTTATCTTCCAAGATGTTTCTTTGGAGCAGATGGCGATGATGTATCCTATTAACGAACAGGAACTACAGAATATTCAGGGCGTTGGTGCTGGCAAGGCGAAGCGTTACGGTAAAGAGTTCTGTGAACTGATAAAGCAGCATTGCGAGGAGAATAACATTGAGCGACCAGAAGAACTGCGTGTCAGAACCGTAGCTAAGAAGTCGATGCAGAAGGTGAAGATTATCCAGAGTATCGACCGCAAGTTACCGCTTGATGATATCGCTACAGCTGAGGGACTCGACTTTGATGACCTGCTGACAAAGATAGAAGAGATTGTTTATAGTGGAACAAAACTCAACATCGACTACTTCCTTGAAGAAGTATACGATGAGGACCAGATAGACGATATCTACGATTACTTTATGGACAGCGAGACAGATAGTCTTGATGTTGCCATGGAAGAACTTGACAGTGACTATAGCGAAGAAGAAATTCGTCTTGTACGCATCAAGTTCCTGTCAGAGATGGCTAACTAATACTATACACCATTACTAATGGGTGTATTGCTCTTTATCTGTAGGGATGCACGGTTTGTGTGTCCCTACAGACTATAACCGAAATCTTTTAATATCTTCAACCTACATACAAACCTCCGAATCTTAATCTTTTTTGTTTGCTATAATCCTTTTATAAATCTTAATAATGTAATTAATTTATTCCATTTGTTTGGATATATGTAATTTGTTTGTTACCTTTGCCTATGAAAGTTGATAGAGACATAAGGATGACGGAAACCTTTTTAGAGTTTCTAAAATCCTTAGAGCCAAAAGTTAGAAAAAAGTATCTTTATGTAATACAGATTCTAAAAACAGAAGCTGTTGTTAGTGAAAAGTTTATTAAGCATTTAGAAAATACGAACTTATACGAGATGAGGGTTTCCCTTTCTTCAAATGAGTATAGAACTATTGTGTTTTCAGTAGATGCTGTAAATATTATCTCTGCGACTAAGGTTCTTTTGTTGAATTCTTTTCTGAAGAAGGATACGAAGCAATATAGAAGCGAAATAAACAAAGCAGTAAAACTTTTAGAAGAATGGAGGAATGAATATGAAGAAGATTAATGAAGAAAAGTGGAAGCGTTTAAAATCGTTCGATGATATACTCAATGAAGAAGTTGGGTGTGAGGAGTCTCCCGAACGTACTGAGTTTGAGGCTCGTGCCAAAGCTTACTATTATGCAGAACTACTGAAGGAGCAGCGCAAGCAGCAGAAGATGACACAGCAGCAGTTGGCAGATAAGATTGGTAAGAAGAGAGAGTATATCTCAAATATCGAGCGTGGAAACAGCGATATGCAACTTTCTACCTTTATGCAAATTGCGAATGCTTTAGGACTTCGTTTTGCCTTGGTTGTAGGGTAGTTACGTTGGAGTTTGTAATAAGTTGACTCCGCTTCGGTAATATATAGCAAGGGATTTAGCACTCAGCACTAATGGTGTTAACCAATAGCACGATATGTGCGGGGCAACAACACGATATGTGCGGAGTAATAACATGTTGGCTGAAGATGGAAATATAGAGCCTTTATGGTTATGATAAAGAGTTATTGTAAGAAGATAATGGCTAACTCACATGGGAAATATTTGCCAGAAAGTTCTAAAAATAATTCTTTCTTTTCATGTAAAAAAATACAAGAAAGAGACTGAATCAGGAAGTGATCAGTGGTAAATGAAGGGTGGTATAAGTTTAGCCAAATCTTCAATTAAACTTTCTGACGAATGCGTATGGCGTGCATTCCTACTTCTGAGTCAGCCTCTTAGCCATTATTTATAATGTTTTTGTATTATTCTGCGCAGCTCTGTGACTTTGTAGCAACGAGCATCCAAATGGTCTTTTCCTGTTCTTTGAGGAAATCGCTCATCAATGAAACTGTTGTATCATCCTTTGCATCTGAGGCAAGTTCGATGATTCTACGCTCACGTGCAATCAGTGTCTTATAGTAGTCTAAGAGCAAATCAACAGCCTCTTTGCCACAGCTAACAACATCAGCTTCTTTGATTTCTGCAGTTTGCAGATATATGCTGAAACGGCTCTCTGGAGTACTACCTAACTGAAGGATTCGTTCTGCCACCTCATCAACTTTCTCTGCTGCATCATCGTACAGTTCCTCATACTTGCTATGCAATACAAAGAAACCATGTCCCTTCGCGTTCCAGTGGAAATTGCGGAGGTTGCTGTAGAATACCTGAAGGTCTGCCA
>CAMUQM010000057.1 GCA_947095945.1 uncultured Prevotella sp. | reverse complement strand
AAGAACCCCAGAAAATTCCCATATCAATGGATAAATCCCAAAAATGTCACTTCAAAATATAAAAGTACCTCACAAGGAATAATGCTGCGGAATTGAGGGAAAACTTTATGCAGTCTGATATCTCAGGTTATCTTTCTATGTATAAGCTAATCAACTTAATTACTTAAGATGATGCAAAGATACGTATTATTTGTAATTCTTGCAAATATTTTTATCGGATATAATTTAGATACTTCTTTCCTTAAATTAAACACAATGATAAAAAGTCATCAACCTATCTAATATTAGCGTGGAATCGGGTTTTATCGGAGAAGCGTGCGTATTCGGTTGAGGTATTGGTTTACGTGCGAATCTGACATACGCTTCCACACATCTCCTAATAACGCTGCACCACCAAAACGCCATTCTTTGATTTGAGGAATATTATTAGCAGTTATACCTCCTAAAGCAATTACTTTTTCGTCAATGATGTTTTTTATAGCAGCCTGCTTAAGTGAGGTAGGGGAGAATGCAGCATGATATCCTACCTTAGAAATACTATCAAAGATAGGGCTCAAGAACACATAGTCTTTTGAGTCTTTTTGTGCTATAACTTCCTCTATTGTATGACAGGAGCAAGAGATGCTTCCATGATAAGCATTGGAAATCTGAGGACAACGCCGATTCAGATGAATACCATGAAGACCAAACTCTTCTGCTAACACGAAATGTTCATGTAAAACGATGTGACTGTGCCACTCTCTTGGTATTTGAAGAAGAAGTCGTTTGTAAGCTTTTAACGATGTATTTGGTTTGCGCAGATGCAATAAATCAAGTCCCTCCGAAAAGAGCCTATCTATAAAAGTTGCCTCTCCCGATATAAAGTCGGGAGAGGTAATGACTATCCATTTCATTATATAAAATTTATTTCTTTAGCTTTTCTATAATCAAATCAGCTACTTTCTTACCAGAGAGTAACATACCACCAAATATAGGTCCCATTCGTGGAGTTCCTGCTACGGCTGAAGAAGCCATACCACAGACATAAAGTCCCGGATAGATTTCACGTGTTCCTTCAACAACCATACGTTCACCCTCTGCTACATCCAAAGACTTTTCACCAACAACTCTACCTGTTACAGTGTCAAGTTGGATACCATTTTTACGTGATACCACCTTACATATCTCACTGTCATGCCCCGTACCATCAATTACACATTCAGACATAATGTTCAATGGATCAACATGTAACCCTTCACGAAGAACTGGAGTCCAGTTAACAACAACTCCACTAACAACATCATTCTTAAAAACAACATCTTCTACTGAATAGCAATTGAAGACTGTTGCACCAGCATGAGCTGCATGATAGAGTAGGGCAGAAGTGCTTTCAACAGAATCAATTGTATAAAGTTCATTTTCATAAGGTTGATAGCTGATATTAAAATCCTTGACAATGTGCAATGCCTCTTCCTGTATAACTATCTGATTGAACATCATTGCACCGCCCCACATACCTCCTCCGGGTGACAGCTTACGATCAAATAAAGCTATTCTTAACCCTGCTTTTGCCAGATAATAGGCTGCAACAATACCAGAAGGACCACCACCAACGATGGCAACATCGAGTTCTAAATTACGCTGAAGTTTGTCGAAATAGGTACTAATTATACCTTTTGATACTTGTGTCTCAATCATAATCATTTTATATTTATTGTTAATTGTTTTTCTATTGTTTATTCCTCACAGCTTTTAAGCGAATGACTTATTCGAGCAGCACAGAAGTTTGGACCACACATTGTGCAATAGTTCGCATCTACAGAGTTATTTGTCTTGTAGTATTCAAGTGCTCGTTCTGGGTCAAGTGCTAAGTTAAATTGATCTTTCCAGCGGAAGTCATAACGTGCTTTACTCAATGCATTATCACGAATAAAAGCACTTGGATGTCCTTTTGCAAGGTCTGCTGCATGTGCAGCTATCTTATAGGTAATGACACCGATGCGGACATCTTCTTTCTCAGGAAGAGCAAGATGTTCCTTTGGTGTTACATAGCAAAGCATGGCTGTACCATACCATCCGATAAGAGATGCACCAATAGCAGAGGTGATGTGATCGTAAGCAGGAGCAATATCAGTAACAAGTGGACCTAATGTATAGAATGGAGCACCATGGCACTTTTCAATCTGTCGTTCCATATTCTCCTTGATTTTGTGCATCGGTACATGACCGGGTCCCTCAATAAACACCTGTACGTTCTTTGCCCACGCGCGCTCAACTAATTCGCCCATAGTGTCAAGTTCAGCAAACTGAGCTGCATCATTTGCATCGTTGGTAGAACCGGGACGAAGTCCGTCACCTAATGAAAGGGCAACATCATACCTTGCACAGATGTCACAAATATCATCAAAATGCTCATAAAGAAAACTCTCTTGCTGATGTTCCTTACACCATTTAGAAATAATACTACCACCACGACTTACAATGCCTGTTAGTCGATTGTCAGCAAGATGAATATTCTTCAACCGTATACCACAATGAATTGTAAAGTAATCTACGCCTTGCTCGCATTGTTCAATCAACGTCTCACGGAAGATTTCCCAGCTAAGTTCCTTTATCTTTCCATTAACCTTTTCAAAAGCCTGATACATTGGTACGGTACCTACTGGTACAGGACAATTGCGAAGTATCCGTTCTCGGGTCTCGTGGATATCCTTACCTGTTGACAGGTCCATTAATGTATCGCAACCCCATTTACAACTCCATACAGCTTTTTCAATCTCTTGCTCAATGTCTGAAGACGTAGAAGAATTGCCAATATTAGCATTTATCTTTACAAGAAAGTTTGTTCCAATAATCATTGGTTCAGACTCAGGATGCTTTTTATTGACAGGGATTACAGCTCTTCCTTCGGCTATTTCCTTACATACAAACGCTGGAGTAATACGTGTTTTGATACCCAACTCCTCACAGTTCATATTCTCTCTGATGGCAACATATTCCATCTCTTCTGTTATTATTCCTTGTTTAGCACAATACATCTGAGTCTCATTGCCCTTACGCTTTGCTATCCAAGACTGCCGCAGTTTGGGCAATCCACGCTCTAAATTGATTTCAACATTCGGGTCACTGTACGCTCCACTGGTGTCATAGATATACACTGGCGCATTGCTTTCCTCACACCGTTTATCTTTTTTAATAGTAACAGTAGGAGTTAAATTCACTTTTCGCATTCCCACTTTAAGCTCCGGATAGAGTTTCCCACTTAGGTAAACCTTCTCAGAGGAGGGATAATTAAATTTGAATTCTGTTTTCATTTATTGCTTGATTTAAGTTTGTTGATAAATTGTTTCATTGCTGTTACAGGGTCATCACCATTGTTAGCATTTAGAACACCTCCGCTTACAGCTATACCACTAACGCCCGTCTGCATTATATCCGATACATCTGACAGAAGTATTCCACCAATGGCAATGACTGGAAGCTTTATTTCGTAAGCATTCATTTGCTCAATAATTCTTCTATACCCATCTAATCCTAAGACAGGAGATAGCTTTTTCTTGGTAGTTGTAAAACGGAAAGGACCGCAACCAATATAGTCTGCTCCTGCTGAATAAATACGTTTGACATCTTCAAAGGTATTAGCCGTTCCGCCTATGATTTTATCTTTTCCAAGAAGTCGTCGAGCTTCCTCAATTGGCATATCCTCCTTACCCAAATGTACACCATCTGCTCCTGTCCTTTCAACCAACTCTACATGATCGTCAAGAAGAAATACAGCATCATATTGTTTACAGAGTATTCTCGTACTTTCTGCAGCCTTTAGAAAAATTTCTTCTGATGCATCTTTCATACGAAGTTGAATCCATCGACAACCTCCTTCAAGTGCCATTCGAACTCCATCTACATAGTCATAACGTTCATTAGTGTGCGTAATAAACTGTATCATAAGATTATAAGTTTTTCGGGACTAAACAAATGGTTAACTGGTCCGTGCCCTTTGCCAATTGAGACATCCTTTCCAGCTTCTAAAGCTCGCGAAAGATAGTCTTTTGCATAGGATATAGCATCAAGCAATTCCATTCCACGTGCCATAAAAGAAGTGATAGCAGAAGATAATGTACAGCCCGTTCCATGTGTGTTTCGGGTGTCTATACTCTTATTCACAAAAGTATGCACACTGCCATTAGTCATATAAAGTCGGTCTATCTTTTCGTCTCCATCTATGTGTCCTCCTTTTATCAGAACCGCATTGCAGCCTAAACTCAGTATCTTTTGTGCTGCTATATTCATATCATTAAGACTATGTATTTTTACATTAGACAATATTTCCGCCTCAGGAATATTAGGGGTTAGTAGGGTAGACATTGGAAGTAAAGAATGACAAAAGAGCTCCAAAGCATCTGATTGCATAAGCCTATGACCACTTGAAGATACCATAATCGGATCAATCACTATCGGACAATTCGAATAACATCTCACTGTCTCAGCAATAGCTTGAACTGTAGCACTATCATTGACCATTCCAATCTTGATTGCTTTAGGCTTTATGTCATCCATAATCGCCTTAATTTGCTTTGCAACAATAAGAGGACTAAGAGCTTCTACTTCCTGTACACCCATCGTATTCTGTACAGTAATAGATGTAATAGCAGTAGCGGCATACACACCTAAAGCCGACATCGTTTTTATATCTGCTTGTATGCCAGCTCCGCCACTACAATCAGAGCCTGCGATTGTCAGTGCACAAATATACCTCATTCAACATTTCGGTTTGTAGAGGCACATCAACTGCAGTTTTTCAAAAGATAATACGAGATAGAAAACAGTCCCATTAATGATAAACAAAACATAAGTTTAGAATGAGACAATCCCTGCGGCTGCATTATCAGCATCAGGTTCTATGGGTATAATCTCAGCAACACAATCGTGAAGCACCCCTTGTTTCTTAATTTATTTATCTGTTGGCAAAAATAAATGTTATTACTTAAATAGAGAAATAGTTACATGACATTTAACTTATATTTAACGTTTAGCACGCTATATTATATAGCTATCTTCCCTGATAAGTGGACTATACTTGTTAAGGTGTTGATGCTCCGCACATGTGGTGTTGATGGTAAACACTAATGGTGCTAAGTACTAACACGCTTTCTAAAGATAGTCAAAGTGATTGCAACTTATTCGTTCTCATGCACCAAATGAACTCTTTATTCCTAACTATTGACCTTTTTATAAGAGTTTTCAATACTAATATTGCAGAAAATTATGTAAATTTGCATTCATATTAGAGATAATCAACACACAAATTAATCGTGAATAATTCATCCACTATAAAGGGTTATGGCTATGCCAGCCTTTCTGCAATAACGTTCGGAACTATCCCGCTTTTCTCTATTCCTGTAATGGAGTCGGGAATGTTACTGCCGTCAGTATTAATCTATCGTTTCGCTTTCGGTTGCCTTTTCATGATGGCAGTCCTACTTTGGCGTAAGCAAAATTTGCACATACGATGGGGAGATGGACTTCGAATTATGTTTCTCTCCATTATGTATGCAGTATCGGCAGTATGCCTTTTCAGCAGTTACGAATATATGCCAGGAGGTATAGCAACAACATTGTTATTCTCTTATCCCGTATGGACAGAGATATTGCTCATCCTTTTCTTTAATGAAAAACTTACAATTCGCATATCATTAGCAATTTTACTTGCTATTGCAGGTGTTGCTTTTCTTGGTGGAGTAGGGCAGACAGATGGTATAAAATCGATGTGGGGCGTTACGCTTGCGATGTCATCAGGCTTGCTTTATGCCATCTATATGGTGCTGTTTCCTCACATGCGAATCCGTAAGCTACCAGCATTGAAGGTTAATTTCTATATTTTCTTTATGGCTATGTTGCTTCTTATTCTCTATGCAACATTTACGACAGGAGGCGTACAACGTATTACTAACGCTGACTCTTTCGTTTCACTGATACTACTTGGTTTAATCCCAACTACTATCAGTAATGTTACCTTGGTACGGTCGCTTACATTGATAGATTCTGCCAGTGTGGCAATTCTGGGAGCCTTTGAGCCACTCACAGCAATGACGATTGGTATTACACTCATGGGCGAACCTCTTACGATATCTATTATCATCGGTTGCGTACTTATCATTTCTTCCGTAATACTACTTATCACAAAGGGCAAAACCTTATCTAATCCTCTTAGGAAATATGCCGAACACCAAGAATAAAAACATCCTTTGGCATCTTCTTGCCATTGCCATTGTCGCTGTATGGGGCACAACCTTTGTCAACACAAAAGTGCTTTATAACAGTGGACTAACACCGTTAGAAATATTCTTTCTGCGATTTGTTATTGCCTATATCTGTATATGGTTTATCTCGCCACGCCAACTCTTTTCACGTACATGGTGCGACGAGTTAATCATGGTTTTATTAGGTATTACGGGAGGATCAGTATTCTTCCTTGCAGAAAACTATGCAGTGGGACTTACTTATGTCAATAACGTTAGTTTCATTGTCTGTACCGCCCCATTGTTGACAGTGCTACTTGGTATTACATTTGTGAAGAGTATTAAAGCAAGCTGGTCGCTAATTGTCGGTTCGTTAATAGCCTTAATGGGTGTTGCTATCGTTATATTTAATGGCAGCTTTGTACTACATCTGAACCCTTGGGGCGACCTTCTTACACTGTTAGCATCGCTATGCTGGGCTGTTTACTCCCTGTTAATGAAGAAGATATCCAATAGTTATTCAGCTGTTTTTATAACACGTAAAATTTTCTTTTATGGTCTTATAACAGTGCTACCAGCCTTTATTTTCGACCCATGGACCGCAACTACCTCCATGCTTCTTACACCGAAAGTACTCCTGAACCTATTGTTTCTTGGTCTTGTAGCATCCTTCCTTTGCTTTGTTCTATGGACATTGGTCATTGCAAAGATTGGCGCTATGACATCATCAAACTATCTATATCTGAATCCTATAAGCACAGTCGTTACCAGTGCTATATTCCTCAACGAACCAATGACAGCCATTGCTTATGTGGGAAGTGCATTAATATTGATTGGTGTGGCGGTGTCGAATAAATAAAATAGGCTTCTTGCATAACCCTATATTACTTATGAGAGTTGATAGGGTAGCTAAAGTTTATTCTTTTCACTCGGTCTGAAACTATATTGTCTTTTAATAATAACTTATTCATAATATGAAAAAAATAGTATTGATTACTGGTGCTACCAGCGGAATTGGCGAAGCATGCGCACGTAAGTTTGCACAAGAAGGATATGATGTCATCATTACAGGGCGCAGAGCACAACTCCTTGCTGACCTAAAGAAAGAACTTGAGGCAGAGGGGGTAAGAGTGTTAGCACTTGCTTTTGACGTACGCAATCGTAATGCTGCAACTGCTGCAATCAATAGCCTACCACTTGAATGGCAGCAGATAGATGTCTTAATAAACAATGCTGGTTTGGCTCTTGGCTTAGAACCAGAATATGAGGGCAGCTTTGAAGATTGGGAAACGATGATTGATACCAATATTAAAGGACTCCTTACCATGACACGCCTTGTTGTACCAAGAATGGTAAAGCGTGACAGTGGACATGTTATTAATATCGGGTCAGTGGCTGGTGATGCTGCCTATGCAGGTGGCAATGTTTATTGTGGTACAAAGGCTGCTGTTAAGACTATCACTGACGGACTCCGCATTGACCTTGCACATACCTCTGTTCGTGTGACAAATATAAAGCCGGGATTGGTAGAAACTCACTTCTCTAACGTGCGCTTCCATGGTGACGATGCTCGTGCTGACAAGGTTTATGAAGGAGTAAAACCACTTACAGGTACTGACATTGCTGAGGTTGTCTTCTATGTAGCTTCTGCTCCTGCCCATGTTCAGATTGCTGAGGTACTCGTTCTTGCTACTCATCAAGCAAATGGAAGTGTGTTACATAGAGATGTATCAAAGTAAATATCGTTTTTTTGTTTTACTTAGATAGCTTTTAGCCATAAAAAGAGAAGTCATGTACACACATACCTAAATACATATTGGTTCGGATAAAGATAGTAAATCATAGAATTTAATAGGCTGTTTATGATTTTTCTCTCTTATTCATCTAAAATCAGTAAATTATTTTGTATATTCGGATTTGACTTATTTATCCTACGGATAATATATTAAAGTTGATACAGAGTGAGAGACGAGAAAGACAGGAATAATTGAAGTTCAGAATTCTGTAAGCAGACTTTTCAAACATCTAAAGTAGTTAAATTCATGAAAGAATTAATATGCCCTAACTGCCAAAAGGCATTTACAGTAGACGAATCTGACTATGCTTCTATTGTTAATCAAGTTAAGAATACAGAGTTTACTGAGGAGGTTAATCGTCGTATAGCTGAACTTCATGAGCAACATAAGGCAGAGCAGGCCTTGGCAACAGCTAAGACGGAACAATCCTTTCTGCATCAACTCTCTAAGAAAGAAGTTGAACTTGGTGCCAAAAATGCTGAGATTGAACGTTTGAAGAGTGAAAAAGAAAGTGAACTATCAAAGTTGAAGACCGCTCTCTCTGCTGAGATAGAAGTTCTCAAAACGCAGTTGGATAATATTGCTGCACAGAAGAAGAATGAGATGATGATAGCTTTGGCTGAGAAGGATCAACAAATATCAAGGCTCAACTCAACCATAGAGCAGAATGATAATAAGTTGCAGTTGGCTGTTATGGAAGAGCGTAGTAAAGCTCAGAAGACAGTTCGAGAAAAGGAAACAGAAATCTCTCAGCTTCGTTCTGCTGCAGAATTGGAGAAACGAGAAGCACAACTTCATGAGGCATCACTTATCAAGCATCATGAGAATGAACTTCGTGTAAAACAAGAACAGATAGACTATTATAAAGACTTGAAAGCCAAGATGTCTACAAAGATGGTTGGCGAGACACTTGAACAACATTGTAGCATTGAGTTTGAGCAATATATTCGGCCAATGATGCCTGATGCCTATTTTGATAAAGACAATGATGCAAGTGATGGCACAAAGGGTGATTTTATTTTTCGTGCAGCGGAAGATGGTACAGAGTATATTTCTATCATGTTTGAAATGAAAAACGAAATGGATACTACTGCGACCAAACATAAGAACGATGACTTTCTGAAGAAGCTTGATGATGACCGTAAGAAGAAAGGTTGTGAATTTGCTGTTTTAGTAAGTTTGCTTGAAGCTGATAATGAACTCTATAATACAGGTATTGTAAATAAGAGTCATCTTTATCCGAAGATGTATGTTATACGTCCACAGTTCTTTGTTCCATTTATCAATCTTCTTGTACAAACATCAAAGAAGAGTTTAGAATACAAGAAGCAGCTGATTCTTTCACAGAGCAAAGAGGTGGATGTTACCAATTTTGAAAATAAGATAGAAGACTTCAAGGCTAAGTTTGGACGACATTATGAAATGGCTTCTAAGAAATTTAATGATGCCATTAAGGATATTGATGCTACAATTACAAAACTTCAAAAGATACGTGAGGAATTAGTCGGTAGTGGGAACTATCTTCGCCTTGCTAATCAAGATACTGACGAACTTACTATACGTAGACTAACTTATAAGAACCCTACGATGAAAGCTAAGTTTGACGAAGCGCGTAAGAATAATCAGACAACTATTGAATAATAAAATAAAATTATATAGCAATGAAATTAGCAGAAGCATTAGCTATCCGTAAGGATACACAAAAAAGGGTAGAGCAGCTTAAAAGTCGAATATTAAATAATGTTCGAGTACAAGAGGGTGACCTCCCTTCTGAAGATCCAAAAGAACTGATGAAAGAATTAGATGCTTGTTTGAAAAGCCTTTTCGTATTTCCGGAAGACCCATAAAAAAGTCAAGACGACTTCATAGAGTAAAAATAATATTATAAATAAATTTATCATAATGTTTCTTATATTAATTGTGTTTTAGAATTTTAGAAACTATAACCTCAATTCCGCCAGTATTATTCCTTGTGAGGTACTTTTATATATTGAAGTGACATTTTTGGGATTTATCCATTGATATGGGATTTTTCTGGGGTTCTTGGTTCTTGCATAGTCATGAAATTCCCCTTCCCAAACCAATGGGGATGTATGAAAAACCACAAAGAAATACTGTTTATTCAATGAAGACTTCGGAGTAGTAGGTTTTATTTGTATATAAGTTCAGAACGTTCTGCCTTCCAGTGCGCACCCATTTTGCTGGCACGCTGACAAAA
>CAMUQM010000056.1 GCA_947095945.1 uncultured Prevotella sp. | reverse complement strand
CCTCTGCTTGTAAGGCAGATGCTCTAAACCAGCTGAGCTAAACGCCCTTACTTTTCGTAAGCGGTTGCAAAAATAGTCATTTTATTTTAACTGTGCAAACTTTATCAATGTTTTTTATTCTTTTTCTTTATATGACATAAGAATATTATTTTAGAGTTTGTTTCATTATGATGAAGCAAACAAAAACTCCCTATGAGTAACTTAATGTCTTATAGGGAGTTGCTTAGTAAATATGATATTTTTAGCTCTTAATAAAGTTCAAGATGAAGAGAACTGCCAGCACGATGAGTGTCCAGTTCAAATCTTTCCACTGGCGTGTGAAAGTCTTCATGAATACATAAGCGAGGATTCCCAAACAGATACCATCAGCAATAGAATAACAAAGTACCATTGTAATCATTGTGATGAAGGCTGGGAAAGATTCTGTAATATCCTGAAGATCGATTTTCTTTACAGAATCAATCATCAGTACGCCTACCATAACTAAGGCTCCACTTGTTGCTGCACTTGGGATGAGCAGAAAGATAGGAGAGAGGAAGAGGGCGATGATAAAGAAGATACCTACTGTAAATGCTGTTACACCAGAACGACCACCTTCTGCAATACCACTTGCACTCTCTACATATGTTGTAAGGGTTGAACTTCCTAACATCGCACCGCAGGTTGTACCGATAGCATCACTCATCATAGCTTCCTTAACGCGAGGAATATTACCATTTGGTTCAACGATACCAGTTTTATCTGCTAAGCCCATCAATGTACCGATAGTATCAAAGATGTTAATCAAGAGCAGAGAGAATACTACCAATACCGTTTTGAGGTTCATCAATGATGAAAAATCAAACTTACAGAAGATAGGACTGATGTCCTGCGGTGCAGATACTGGTAACCATCCGTTAGGAAGTACTGTTACTCCCATTGGAATACCAATGAGTGTGGTGATGATGATACCCCAGAACAGAGAGCCTTTGACGTTTCTTGCCATGAGAGCACCACTGAGAAGAATAGCAATAATACCAAGGATGCAGGTTGGAGTGAAGGCTCCCAAACCAACGAGAGTTGCTTTGTTATCAACGATAATATCAGCGTTTTTTAGACCGATAAAGGCAATAAACATACCAATACCTGCCGATATGGCGTAGCGTAGATTCGTCGGGATAGCAGCGAGAATCATCTCACGTACATTGAAGAAGGTGATTACAATAAAAAGAATACCCTCAATGAGCATGATAGCAAGAGCTTGCTGCCATGTGAATCCCAATGATATGCAGAGCGTATAAGCAAAAAAAGCGTTAAGTCCCATTGATGGAGCCTGTGCAAAAGGAAGCTTTGCCATAAATGCCAACAGTAATGTGGCAATAGCAGAAGCAAGAGCTGTACCGGTAAAGAGCGCTCCCTTGTCCATTCCTGTATCTGAAAGGATACTTGGATTAACAGCTAAGATGTAGCTCATTGTTAAGAATGTTGTTGCTCCAGCGATAATTTCAGTACGGAGCTTCATTGATTTGGGATTAAATCCAAGGGTTTTTTCTAAAAAAGTCATCATTGTTTTAAGGTTTAAATACTCTTTAGTTTATATTGAAGCTTTATTTATCCAATCGTCAAGAATCATTCGCGCTATTGATAAAGGCTCAGGAATAGTTGGGAGATTGTCCTTTGTAAACCATGCTCCTTTTGATATTTCGCTGCGCTGTAGATGAAGGTTCCCGCTTTCATAATCAGCATTGAAGCCTATCATTAGACCGCAAGGGTAGGGCCAAGGCTGTGAGCCAAAGTAGCGGAGGTTTTTTATTTTTATTCCTGTCTCTTCTTCCACCTCGCGATGTACAGCCTCTTCGAGTGTTTCACCTGTTTCAACAAAGCCTGCTACAAGTCCATAGAAGTCGGATTTAAAGTTGCGAGCATGGACAAGAAGAACTTCATCGCCTCGATGGACAAGAACGATGACTGCTGTGGCCAACTGTGGCCAAACCTCTTTCCCGCAGTTTGTACAACGCTTTGAGATATCCGCGTGTATCTTCATTGGAGCACCACAAACGCCGCAGAATTTGGTGTTGTTATCCCAGTAAAGTAGTTCATGACACTTTCCTGCCTTAAGATAGAACTCTTTGGAAAGATGATAGAAAGAAGGGCGTAAGCCACACATTTTGAATTGTAGTTTGTCTGTTATAGGCTGGTCAATCACGACAGCCTTTACCTCTGTACCATCCTCCATCGGTGTGACATTCAGTACATGTGTCCAAGGATGTAGTGCCACTGGGGCATCTTCTGAAAGTGGAATGGTATATTCTTCTCCCTCTTTCTTGAGCATGATATCTGTTTTGCAGAAAACAAACCAGTACTTCTTCATCAGTCTCAGCGTTAATACTTTACCTAATTCTTTTAATCTTGAACTCTAACCTTTTATTGCGTTAGTTCTTTTCAAGTAACGACTACTTCTTTCTTGTTTATTCTCCAAAAAGAAGTTTGCGGTCACGAGCTGCGGCAGGGATAATCCATGCTTCTGGAACGAATTTCCAGTTGCGGTTTGGCTGCGGGTTCATTACACCAGCTTTCTTTATTTCTTCCATTAGATAATGGCGCTGATCCTTAGGACTCTCCCAAATGATTCGACTCTTCAAAGAGTCACGTGGGATACCTGCACCTTTGGTCAACAACTCTCCACCACCATTAGCACGATAGCTGTTCACTGCTACTGTGTACCATTTGTTCTCATCAAATGGCTCTCCGTTGCTCATTCGGAGGACACGAACCTTTTCACCATTAGGCTTTGTGACATCTACTTCATAATCTATGCCTGCTGCTGAATCGAAGTTGAAAGAGAAGTTCTTAAAGCCCAAACGCTGTGCATCATTCTGTGTGTTTGAGAGTAAAAGAAGATGGTCATCAGGACTCTTCATGGTGTTACACCATAGGTCGTAGCTCATTTCAAGATGTTTACGAATCTCTTTACCTGTTAGGCGCATGGTGCAGAGATTGTTCTCATACTTATACAGATTGAACATATCTGCGACGGTTATAGGTCCCGCCTTAATAGATGAATTAAACAACAAAGGAGCATTAAAGGCAATGTCAGCCTTGGTAATCTTCAATTCTAAGTCAAGAATAAGGTCGTTAAAAGCAGAGTTGCCGAAGTAACTATCTTTTGTATAGATAGTATTTTCAAACCTTCCAATTACTTGCTCACTCCATGCTTTTACAGCATCAATCTCTGGTTGGAAATGCTGAATGAAAGCTTCGTTAGCCTTAAGTTCCTTCACATCAACCAGTTCTCCAGTTACTTTCGTTACAGTATATTGACGTTTACCTTTGATAGTCTTAGGTCTAAGTGTCAATGTTGCTATCGCTACCCGTTGTGCATTGTTAGCAGGGTCCAGACAGATGACATCTTTACCTACAATGTTTTTTTCAATAGAACTATGTGGAGTGTGGTCGTGACCGAAGAAAACAACATCAAAACCCGGTACTTCTTGGGCTACTTTCTTAGATGCATCTTCGTCATAGTCTGTAGTCTTTATGCCGCCATCCCAGCCAGAATGGAACAAGCCAACAATGACATCTGGTTTCTCTTTCGTCTTTACCTCTGCCATTGTTCTTTTGGCACAAGAAACCATTTCCTCAAAGCGTAGACCACTCCAGATGCTCTCTTTCAGCCAGTTTGGTATAGCTGGAGTGAGCATACCAATGACACATACCTTAACACCATTGGCTTTTTTGATAGTATAATAAGGGAGGATATAAGGCTTGTTGGTCTTAGTATCGATAATGTTTGCCCCAAGGATAGGGAAGTTCAGTTCCTTAAACCACTTGTCATATACCTCGTGTCCTGTCTCAATATCATGGTTTCCAACCGTTGCAACATCGTAACCCATGTAATTAAGCACACTTGCAGCAATGTTTGTTCTCTCTGGTGCTACGTAATTATAATAGTAAGAAATAGGCTGTCCTTGTAGGATATCGCCATTATCCATCAGATAGATATTGTCTTTTCCATTCTTCTTCCGAAGTTCTTCTACCATTGTGTAGACTCTTGCCATAGAACCACTCTTAGGCTTCCGGGTGATGAAGTCGTATGGGAAAAAAGAACCATGCACATCAGTTGTTTCGATAAGTTTAATGGTAATATCTTTCTGTTGTGCCATAGTTGAAGAACTGAGTCCTAACATAATGGAAAGTACTATTGTTGAAATTTTCATAACTTTATTTTTAATTCTGATGCAAAAGTACTAAATTATACGGAAATAAACGAACTTGTATTGTGATGTTTTCGTGTGTTTTAAGGTCACTCTTGTGGGTAAGTTTTGCGATGTGGATGAGCATGCTTTAGGGTAAATATTAAATCGATTAACTATAGACTTTGTTTTTTGAGATACGTAGCTTTTGAAATGTAGATTATAAATAAAATATCAGGAGCACACAAGCTAAGCTTCTTTATAAAGCTTTAGCCTGTGTGCTCCTGTCTTTTGTTTTCTTATAATAACAGCAGAGTGGAGTTAAATAACGCCTTGCGCCATCATTGCTTTGGCAACCTTGATGAAGCCTGCAACGTTAGCACCCCTTACATAATTGATATATCCGTCTGGCTCAGTACCATACTTTACGCAGTTTGCATGGATATCATCCATAATCTGATGGAGCTTCTCATCAACTTCTTCACGGCTCCACTTCAAGCGTCCAGAATTCTGACTCATCTCAAGTCCTGACACTGCTACACCACCAGCATTGCTTGCTTTACCCGGACAATAAAGTACCTTCGCATCTTGGAATATCTTTACAGCCTCTGGAGTTGATGGCATATTAGCACCTTCTGTTACTGCAATGACACCATTCTTTACGAGTTCTGCAGCTGCCTCACCGTTGATTTCATTCTGTGTTGCACATGGAGTTGCAATGTCAGCTTTCTCAAACCAAGGTCTTCCTCCCGGAACATACTTCACGTTATACTTCTCTGCATACTCGCGAATACGTCCACGTTCAATGTTCTTGAGTTCCATGATATAAGCGAGTTTTTCCTCGTCAATACCATTTGGGTCGTAGATATAGCCATCAGAGTCAGAACAAGTCAAAGGCTTTGCACCTAATTCTAAAAGCTTTTCTATTGTGTATTGCGCTACATTACCAGAACCTGAAACAAGTACTGTCTTGCCCTTAATATCAATGTTACGGGTCTTGAGCATATTTTGCAGGAAGTAGACATTGCCGTATCCTGTTGCTTCTGGACGGATGAGTGAGCCTCCAAACTCCTGACCCTTACCTGTAAGGATACCTACAAACTGGTTAGTCAGTTTCTTATATTGTCCAAACATATAGCCAACTTCACGTCCACCAACACCGATGTCACCCGCAGGAACGTCACAGTCAGGACCAATGTAATTCCACAATTCTCTCATGAAAGCCTGACAGAAACGCATTACCTCAGCATTCGATTTGCCTCGAGGGGAGAAGTCTGAACCACCCTTAGCACCACCCATAGGGAGTGTTGTCAGTGAATTTTTGAATGTCTGCTCAAAGGCAAGGAATTTTAAGATAGACTCATTAACTGATGCATGGAAACGTAATCCACCTTTGTAAGGTCCAATAGTGTTGTTATGCTGTACACGGAAACCCATATTGGTTTGTACATTTCCCTTGTCATCAACCCAATTTACACGGAACTTAATAATTCTGTCTGGTACACAGAGTCGCTCAATGAGATTAGTCTGATCAAAACCCGGATATCTGTTATATTCATCCTCGATAGTGTCTAATACCTGTGAGACTGCCTGAATGTACTCTGGCTCATTTGGAAAACGCTGCTTTAATCTCTCTACGACTTCTGTTGCTTTCATAATTAATTGATCTTATTTTTCTATCTTGAGAAATGTTAATCCTTATATTTACCCTTATTTACATTGCAAAGATAACGTTTTATATTTAATTATCTGTCATTTTGTCGCTAAATATTTGGTAATGGTGTAAATAAGTCATTTCGTGAAGTTCGGTGTAAAACAATGTTTATTCTTATACCTTAATTATATATAGTATTACTTTTCTCAGATGTTTATCCATGTCTCTTTCTTTGATATTAACAATCTGATAGTAGGGTAGAGTCGATGTTATCATATTAGGCAGATATCTATTTTGTCAATATTTTTCCTATCCTCGCTTTTTATTAAGGCTTAATAGCATTTGAATTAAGGCTTAATTGGCTTCTAAAAGATGCTCTTTTGAGGTCTTACTAACGCCCTTTTGAAAGCTAACTAAGCACCTTTTCTTACATGATTTCGTAACTGCTTTATAATAAGTGGGTTACGATGGTGATAAAAAAGGCTTTTTTTATCCTCTATTTTTACAAAGATGTTAAGAAATAATGTAAAGAAAATTCACATATTTAATGTGTTAGAAACTATGGCAATTACTATGATTAAAAAGGTGATGAAGGTAATTGATAAATCTGGATAAAGCAATGCCCGTAACCCTTATTGATAGGTTACGGGCATTATATAAGTGTGTGTAAATACTAATTTTACTTCTTACCGAGTCCACGAAGCCATTTCAGAGGTTTTTTGATGAGTGCCTTCAAGCCTGATTCATTGTTGGATGTTGATGGCAACTCCTCGCGAATATCATATTTTGTACTCCTTTTTACAGACTTGTCTTCTGGTGTACGTTGGCGGTTATTACGCTTCTTGCGCTTATTGTTAGGCTTCTTGTTCTGCTGATTGGTAGTGTTTTCAGCATTACCTTTATTGTTAGCAGGTTTTCTGTCATTGCGCTTCTCGTTCTCAGCTTTTGGCTGACGCTCCTGCTGCTTACCCTTATTCTGACGATTATTCTTCTTGTTTACTGGTTTACCCTCAGTTGCTGCAGGATTGTTTTCCTGCTGCTTCTTTGTATTATTGTTCTGCTTGTTAGCAGGTTTGCGCTCCTGTGGTTTAGCGTTGTTCTCGTCTGTGTTGTTCTGAGACTGTGGTGCAGGACGTCTGTTGTGCTGCTTGTTGTTTCCCTGTTTCTTGTCCTTGTGGCTCTGATGATCACGGTCCTTACGACGACGGCTCTTTGCACTATTGCCAGCCTTCTTAGGCTTTCCGTTGCTCTTATATTCAGGACCTTCGCCAAGTTCTGCTGGTAGTTGCGCCTTTTCAACCTCCTTCTCCAAGAATGATTCAATCTGCTGGAAGAAGTAGATGTCGTCTTCATTCACAAAGGTAATAGCCTTTCCGTCACGGTCAGCACGTGCGGTGCGGCCTATGCGGTGTACATAATCCTCAGCATCGTGAGGAACATCATAGTTGATGACCATTGCAATATCGTCAATATCGATACCACGTGATACGATGTCAGTGGCAACCAATACATCAATTTGACCACTCTTAAACTTGAACATAACATCATTGCGCTGTTCCTGATCGAGGTCAGAGTGCATTTCGCCACAGTTGATATGCTTGCGATTGAGCGATGCTGCAATCTGCTTTACCTTCTGTTTTGAACCAGAGAAGATAATAACACGCTTGAGGTCTCCAGCCTTGAAGATATCTTTGATGATACCCATCTTTTGGGTTTCATAGCATACGTAAGCTGTCTGTTGAATCTTTTCTGCAGGCTTACTCACAGCGAGTTTAATCTCAACAGGGTTCTTTAATAATGTCTTAGCAAGTTCCTCAATCTTTGCAGGCATTGTAGCTGAGAACATAATCGTCTGACAAGTTGAAGGCAGTTTCTTTGCAATTGTCATAATGTCATCAGAGAATCCCATGTCAAGCATGCGATCAGCCTCGTCAAGAATAAAGAAACTAACTTTTGATAAGTCTACGTTTCCGAGAGAGATATGAGAGATAAAGCGTCCCGGTGTGGCAATCACAACATCTGCTCCTAATGCGAGGCTCTTCAACTCCTGATCATATCTATTACCATCATTTCCGCCGTAGACAGCAACGCAAGATACACCATTAAGATAGTAGGCAAAGCCCTGCATGCCTTGGTCAATCTGCTGTGCTAACTCGCGAGTAGGTGACATGATGACACAATTAATAGCCGACTCAGGATAGCCACCATCTGCCAACTTAGAAAGAACTGGAAGGAGGTAAGCCGCTGTTTTGCCTGTTCCAGTCTGGGCAACACCTAATACGTCGTGCCCTTTTAATATTTCAGGAATGCACTTCTCTTGTACAGGAGTACATTCATCAAAACGCATATCATATAGTGCGTCAAGTACGTTATCGTTTAAATCTAAATCTTCAAAATACATATTTTACTGTTTTTCCCTTCATCATGAGGGTTGTTCTTAATTTTGTTCTTTTCGCCTTATTAGCTTGGTGCATTTCTATAGCAGAAGTAGGCGATAAATGCAAAGATAATGTTTGGAATCCATGCCGCCAATATAGGTGGCGTGTCAGCCTGAATAGCAAAGGTTGCTGATACGGTTTGGAGCATGATATAGCCGAAACTAAGTGCCAAACCAATTCCAAGATAAAGTCCCATTCCTCCCTTTCGCTTACGGGAAGAGAGGGAGAGACCGATGATGGTGAGGATGAAAGATGAGAACGACATCGCTATTCGCTTGTGGAACTCAACCTCATACTGTACAACGTTGCCTGAACCACGGCTTGTCTGCTTAGAAATATAGTCCAACAGCTCTGGTGATGTAAAGGTCTCCTGCTGTCCCTTAGAATAGACAAGGTCGGTTGGTTCCATAAGTAAGACCGTGTCCTTTGATGCTCCACTCTGGATATGTTCTTTCAGTCCTTTGAGTGTACGAATCTTCCAGTTACTAACCTTCCAATGATACTTCGAGTCTGCAACTGTATCATACTGAATCTCCATAGCAGTCATGTGGCTGACAATCTTCTTGTCTTTGAACTTCACAAGCGAGAAACCATAGCCTCGTTTATATTGGTTGTCGTAATGTTGGATATAGGTAACTGTATTCTTAGCCACCTGCAGCTGCACGTTCTCTGCAGCTGTATTCTTCTTTGAGTTACGGTAAAGCGTTTCAAAGTTTTGGCGAATAACAGTGCCATGAGGAATCACGAAGCTGTTAAGATAGAATGTCAAGCCTGCAATGAGAATACATGATATCATGTAAGGGCGCATTAGTCGTCTGATAGACACGCCTGCTGCCATCATGGATATAATCTCAGAATTACCTGCCAGTTTGGAAGTAAAGAAGATAACAGCAATGAATACAAATAGTGGTGAGAAGAGATTGGAATAGTAAGGAATAAAATTGGCATAGTAATCAAAGATGATTGCACGCCAAGGGGCATGATATTGTGTGAATTTTGAGAGGTTCTCATTAAAGTCGAACACAATAGCAATAGAGATAATCAATAAGATAGCATAGATGTATGTACCTATGAACTTCTTGATAATATACCAGTCCAGAATACCAATATAGCGAGAAGGGGAGAGCATCTGAAGCAGATGACCAACCCTCTTTAAGATAGGAAAGCGTGTTATAACGCGTTGCCTAAAATGATTAATCAGTTTCTTAACTTTATCATCAATCTCTTTAACCTTACTCATTTGGCTTCTTCTTAAATTCTTCTTCCCAGTTGCTCAATGACAGAGGCTTTCCACTGTACGAAGTCACCTTGCTCAATATGTGTACGCGCATCGGTTACGAGGCGTAGATAGAACGCAAGGTTATGGATGCTGGCAATCTGCATTGCGAGCAATTCTCCTGCCTTGAAGAGGTGGTGAAGATAGGCTTTGCTTGTGATGACATCAATATCACAGCCGTCAGGATCAATCGGAGAGAAGTCATTTTCCCACTTCTTATTCTTCATATTCATCGTACCATTGTAGGTGAAGAGCATTGCATTACGTCCGTTGCGGGTAGGCATAACACAGTCGAACATATCCACACCACGCTCAATTGCTTCAAGAATATTTTGTGGTGTACCAACTCCCATCAAATAACGAGGTTTGTCTTTAGGAAGTATCTCATTGACCACCTCAATCATTTCATACATCACCTCTGTTGGTTCACCTACTGCCAAACCGCCGATAGCATTACCATCTGCACCCTTGTCAGCCACGAACTTTGCCGCTTCACGGCGTAGATCCTTGTATGTACAGCCCTGAACGATAGGGAAGAGACTCTGATTATAACCATAAAGAGGTTCTGTCTCGTTGAATCGTTTGATACAACGGTCCAGCCAACGCTGTGTCAGTTCCAAACTCTTTTTGGCATATTGATAGTCACTCTGTCCCGGAGGGCATTCATCGAAAGCCATCATAATGTCTGCACCAATGATTCTCTCGGTGTCCATCACGTTCTCTGGTGTGAAGATATGCTTAGAACCATCAATGTGACTTCTGAATTCACAGCCTTCTTCTGACAGTTTGCGGATACCTGTCAAAGAGAATACTTGGAAACCACCAGAGTCGGTCAAGATAGGACGTTCCCATCCATTGAAACCGTGCAGACCACCTGCAGCCTTGATAATATCAAGTCCCGGACGCAGGTAAAGATGGTAAGTATTACCAAGAATAATCTGTG
>CAMUQM010000055.1 GCA_947095945.1 uncultured Prevotella sp. | reverse complement strand
CCAAAGGCATTGCTCCTAATGCATTTGTGATTATGTTACAGCATGACCCTTCAGCATGGGAACGTTCAATACTCCCAAAGACAACAGCACAGCTGACACTCAGTGGGCATACACACGGAGGGCAGATGCAACTTTTCGGATGGCGTCCAACCAGTATAAGACAGAAAGAAGACTACGGGCTTTATGAAAAGAACGGACGTTATCTTTATGTCACAGCAGGATTAGGAGGACTTGTCCCATTCCGTCTTAATATGCCAAATGAAATAACATTGATAACACTACATACAAAGAAATAGAATAAAAAGATTACATCTATGAGCAATACTACATCTCAACAAAAAGAGCAACGTTCATTAGTCATGCTGATTATAAATATTCTGTATAAACTTTATACATTATTCATCTTCGTACCTCTCTTTGTCATTGCCTCAATACTTACAGCCTTAACAACAACCATAGGCAGCCAATTGGGCAATGGACATTTCTGGGGTTATTATCCTGGTAAATGCTGGTCATGGTTTACTATCCGAATGCTGTTCCTCCCTGTAAAGATTGAAGGACGTGAACATCTTGACCCCAAGCAGAGCTACGTCTTTGTCAGCAACCACCAAGGAGCCTTCGACATCTTCCTTATCTACGGTTTCCTCGGTCGCAACTTCAAATGGATGATGAAAAAGGGTATTCGAAAGATTCCATTGGTAGGACTTGCATGTGAGAAAGCTCACCACATCTTTGTTGATAAGAGCGGTGCAAGTAAAATTAAAAAGACTTACGACACAGCACGTGAGACACTTCGTGGAGGTATGTCGGTTGTCGTCTTTCCCGAAGGTGCGCGTAGCTTTACAGGGCATATGGGTAAGTTCCGTCGTGGAGCTTTCATGCTGGCAGACGAACTTCAATTGCCAGTTTGTCCACTGACCATCAATGGTTCTTTCGATGTCATGCCACGCACTAAGGATTGGCATTTCCCTCAATGGCACCGACTCCGTCTCACCATTCACCAACCTATCTTCCCTAACGGGAAAGGTACAGAGTATGAGAAGAAAACCATGAATGAAGCATACACTTCTGTCATGGATGGTCTTACTCCCGAATACCAAGGCTACGTAGAGAACCCAGACCAATAAAAATCGATAAAAACTTGTTAGTATCATATTTTTATACTACATTTGTCCTATCAGTATAAAAGAATCATTATGAGTAAACAAACGATTGATACATATAAACTAACGGGCGCTGAAGAGCCTTCTGACGAGGTCCTTTCACAACTTATGCGTGAGGCTGCTGCAATAGCTAAGAAAAGAGACGAGAAAGCTCACCAACAACTATTCTCTCAACTTCGTAAAGAAGCTGCCAAAAGATTAAAGGAATGGAATAATAAAAATATTTCCAACCCAATGACTTCTCTATGATAAATGCAAATCATCGCCCAGTTCTTATAGTTATTGCTGGACCTAATGGGTCTGGTAAGACGACTATTACCTCTCGAATTCTACATCATGAATGGATGGAGAATGCTATATACATTAATCCAGATATTATAGCACAAGAGAAATTTGGCGATTGGAATTCTCATGAGGCTATTATGAAGGCTGTTGATTATTCTGAACGCTTAAGAGAAGAGTGTTTAGAGAAGAAACAAAGCATTATATTTGAAACCGTTTTATCAGTTGAATCTAAGATAGATTACATAAAACGAGCAAAAGATGCTGGTTTTTTTATACGCTTATTCTTTGTTTCAACAGCTTCTCCTACAATTAATGCTTCAAGAATAGCTAAACGAGTTTTGGAAGGTGGACACGATGTTCCCATTACCAAAATTATATCACGATACAATCGTTCAATTATAAATTGTGCTATTGCATCAAAAATTGCTGACAGAACATACGTTTACGACAATTCTATCAATAATGAGGATGCTAAATTACTTTTCCGTATGTCTAAAGGAGAGGTAATAAAGCAATACACTTGCGAGATACCCGAATGGGCAGAAACAATTTACTATCAAGGAAACATTTAAATGTTGAAACTGCCTGATATTTTTGTTACTTTCAGGTAAATATACTACTTTTGCAAAAAACAAAAATCTATGACAAGCGATAGCATTGTAATCATACCGACATACAACGAAAAGGAGAATATAGAGAAGATTATCCGAGCGGTATTCCAATTGGAGAAGTTTTTTCATATTCTGGTAATTGACGATGGCAGTCCTGACGGGACAGCTCAAATCGTACATAATCTGATAAAGACAGAGTTTGCAGACCGTCTCTTTATCATTGAGCGTTCAGGTAAGTTAGGATTAGGTACAGCCTATATAACTGGCTTCAAGTGGGCATTGGAACATGGCTACGACTACATCTTCGAGATGGATGCAGACTTTAGTCATGACCCTAATGATCTTCCTCGTCTCTATGCAGCTACCCACGATGAAGGCTACGATGTTGCCGTTGGTTCACGCTATGTTAGTGGCGTAAACGTTGTCAATTGGCCAATCGGACGTGTACTGATGAGTTACTTTGCCAGCAAATATGTTCGTGCCGTAACAGGTTTCCATGTTCATGACACTACTGCAGGCTTTGTATGTTATCGTCGTCGTGTCCTTGAGACAATCCCATTAGACTTGGTTCGCTTCAAAGGTTATGCCTTCCAGATTGAAATGAAGTACACCTCCTTCAAGATTGGTTTCAAAATCAAGGAAGTACCAGTTATCTTCGTCAATCGCCGTGAGGGAACCAGTAAGATGAGTGGTGGTATCTTCTCCGAAGCCTTCTTCGGTGTCATGCGACTCCGAATGGACGGATGGTTCAGAAAATATCCAAAGATGCCAAAATAAAAACTTCTACAAGAAAAAGACAAACTATTTAGAAATACACCAACAGCCATAACTCCTTAGGAGTATGGTTGTTTACGTTAGAAAGTATTACTACGCTTCTATATAACTACCAATTGACTCAAACCAACTAAGAACACATACTATTCAAAGAGCCTCATCCCTTCTTGTTCAGAGTATCACCTAAACTATCAAACGATTCTAAATATATACGATGAAAAACAGATGTAAAGGCTCAACAATTTTTAAACAACATAAAGTCCACTTAGTAATAACCCTACTGACGATGTAGCTGTTGAGTATTATGAAGATAAAGTCATTCATATAAAGATTTGACATCAAACAACACGAGACTAAGTCCTTTTACACAACGTTTCATCCCAGTATCAAAACTTACGAATCATGAACACCACAAAAAAGAAAATTGGCTTAGCCTTATCTGGTGGAGGCTACAGAGCCGCAGCGTACCACATTGGTACTCTACGTGCATTACACCGTCTTGGTATTTTAAACAAAGTAGATGTTATCTCTTCTGTTTCTGGCGGTTCTATAACAGCAGCCTACTATGCACTAAACAAAGACAACTATGAAGACTTTGAAAAAAGCTTTACTCAAAGTCTCGCAAAGGGAGTGTTGTGGTTATCCATCACGTATCTTATCATTGTAAGCGTTTTATTGTTAGCTACATCCATACTACTAAGCCATATCACAGCACGCCTTATGAGCATTCTGTTCCCTCATCAACCTATCTTCTCTGGTATATGTGCAGCCTTAGTAGGAGTACTTAGTTTCTTCCTACTACTTATCTATTGTCTCAAACACTCCTTTGTAACAATTCCTACAAGTAAGTTCGTCTCACGTTTATACAACAAAGTTTTCTTTAAGGGAAAGACACTTAGCGACCTACCTGACACCCCTTCATTATGTATCAACTCCACAAATATCGCCACACAAAGACCGTTCTTTTTCTCTAAAAAAGACATGGGAGAACATGCTTATCGAATTAATGGAAGATCTATTTTCAATACACAGGATTTTTCAATAGCAAGTGCTGTTATGGCTTCGTCCTGTGTCCCTTATGGTTTTACTCCTATTACAATTGACAAGAAACATCTAACAGAAGACTATAGTCAATGTCCTAATAAGCCCGAAGCACCAAAATTAATTGATGGTGGTGTTTATGATAATCAAGGTGGGCATAAGCTAAGCCAAGATAAAAGTAGGTTTCATACAGACTTCATCATTGTCAGTGATGCTGGTAATAGTGCTATCTCAGCAGATAAAACAAAAAACATCTTTAGCTTGGCGATGAGTACTATCAGTTTGATGATGGATAGAGTAAAGAAAATGCAAAGAGCGGAAAATCTTTACCAAACCTATATTGGCAAGGAACATTTTGCGTATGTTCCTTTAGAGTGGGACTGTTCAGAAAGACTTATTCATGGATTCGTGAACAACCTGAAAGATGATAACGTTCATCCTGATGTATGGCAAGCACACGCAATTACAGAAGAAGACATTGCACAATTAAAAGAATCAAAAACCAAACCAGCCCATGCTGTTATCGTTGAAAAGATAAAGAGATCTATCAATTGGACAGCATTAGAGCAGAAGATACCACAGAAAGAAAGTGAAGAAATAGCACGAAGCGTGGGAACAAGTTTGACAGCTCTTCCCCCTCAAGAAATTGAAAGTTTAACTGCACACTCTGCTTGGCTAACAGAACTTCAAGTTCGCCTTTATATGCCAATGCTCATAACAGTAGAGAACTAAACAGACATAAGCCCCTTGCAAGCAAATAGACTTGCAAGGGACTTATTGTATAAACAAAGAAACGTTATTCTCCGATGTAAACCTTTCTTTTACATGAAAAGAATTTGCTACAACAGAGAACAACGTTTCTTTGTTACTATGTCTTGACACAGCTTACTGTGTCTTAATGCCAAACTTATGCTTCCTTATCGTACTCAAGGTGGAAATGGGTGATTGTTTCAATACCCTTCATCCAAAGATCAACAGGCATATTCTCGTTCGGAGAGTGAATAGCATTTGACTCCAAGCCGAAGCCCATGAGAACAGTCTTCACACCGAGCAACTTCTCGAAAGTAGAGATAATTGGAATACTACCACCGATACGTACTGGCAATGGGCGCTTACCGAATACAGCCTCAAAGCCACGCTCAGCAGCCTTATAAGCTGGGAAGTCGATAGGACAGACATAGCCATGACCACCATGATGCTTCTCTACCTTCACTGTGACATAATCAGGAGCAACGCTGTTGAAATAGTCTACTACCAACTGGCTGATCTTTGTATGATCCTGATGTGGAACAAGTCGTGAAGAAAGCTTTGCGTATGCCTTTGATGGGATAACTGTCTTCGCACCATCACCAGTGTAACCACCCCAGATACCACATACGTCGAATGTTGGACGATAGCCAGTGCGCTCAATAGTACTGTAACCTTCCTCACCAAAGAGTGCCTTCACACCGAGAGACTTCTTATATTCCTCCTCATTAAAAGGAATAGATGCTACGAGTTTACGCTCCTCATCTGAAGCCTCCTCAACATCATCATAGAAGCCAGGAATGAGAATCTTACCATCAGGACCAGTTACGTCAGCTACCAACTTACAAAGTACATTGATAGGGTTAGCCACTGCACCACCGAAAGTTCCTGAGTGAAGGTCACGATTAGGACCAGTCACCTCAATCTGCCAGTAAGACAAACCACGCAGACCTGTTGTGATTGAAGGAGTATCAGGACCGATAAGACCAGTATCTGAAACGAGAATTACATCGCAAGCCAAGAGTTCCTTGTGCTCCTCAATGAACGGACCGAGGCTACCAGAGCCAATCTCTTCCTCACCTTCAAAGATAAACTTCATATTATGCTTCAACAAGTCATTCTTATTAAGATACTCGAATGCCTTTGCTTGCATGAACGATTGCCCTTTATCATCATCAGCGCCACGTGCCCAGATATGACCATCCTTAATAACTGGCTCAAATGGTTCGGTCTTCCAAAGTTCAAATGGCTCTGCTGGCATCACGTCATAGTGACCATAAACCAATACTGTCTTTGCATTAGGGTCAACAATTCTCTCAGCGTAAACCATAGGATTACCCTTTGATGGCATCACCTCAGCTTTGTCAACACCAGCCTCAAGCAGCAGTTCCTTCCAACGCTCAGCACAGCGCACCATGTCCTCCTTATGAGCTGGTTGTGCACTTACACTCGGTATACGTATCAGACTGAACAACTCCTCGAGCATTCTGTCTTTATTCTCTTCTACATATTTCTTAATCATAATTCTTTATTTATTGATTTTCTAATGTACGCAAATTTAAGCATCATTTATGACTTTTGCAAGTTTTTCCGTGCTTTTATTCTTGTTTACTTGTCTATAACAGCATTATCCAATATATTTACATACAATATGCGAATAGCTCCAAAACTATGAATATCAACCATTAATTGATTTGTCAAGTAGTATAAAGCATCATAGAAACGAGCTCCTCTAATATTCAACAAAGCCCTATTCTACGAATTATTTTCATGAAAAAAAATATTTATTGTCGTGAAGAAAAATATTTATTGTCGTGAAGAAAAATAATTATTTACATGAAAGAAAAAATTTCTTTTCATGAAAATAATTAGAGAACTTGTAGTTTAAAGAAACATAAACTACTGATTATCAAAATCGCCAACAGGCATCTACAAGCCCCTTAAAAAGCACTTATAGAAAAAGAACACACAACATCTTCATCCATGAGTTAAACTCATAGTAAGAAGAGTCACTTATCTATTACTCTCCTTCAAGCAGCAGACAAGAAATTCAAGGGGGGGAACAGCAAAGATGCCCCAATTAAAGATTACGAACGAGGATGTTCAATATCCCGCAACACCATCACTCCCTCTCCTACCGTAGCCACATCACTGACTACCATTGAACGCTTACCATTTCGTTCCTTCAGATTGCAACGGCGGGGATGATAACCAATGTAGTTGAGTACCTTGTCAAAGGCTTCACTCTGATAGTAAACGCTATTTGGATTAGAAACAAACTGCATCTGCATACGTCCCTGCTTAAGGATAATCTTCTCACAACCCAATCGCTTACCTACACGACGAAGCGCAACGACCTGCATCAGCTCCTCACCTTGACGAGGAACAGGACCGAAACGGTCTTGCAAACGCTTACGGTAGGCATCAAGATCCTCGTCTTTTTCAATATTATCAAGTTCACGATAGAGCAGCATACGCTCAGAACTACCCGGCACGTAGTTATCAGGGAAGTACATTTCAAGATCGCTCTCTACGGCACAATCATCAATAAAGTCATCACCCGTAATCTGCTTTCCTTCGTCCATCTCCTCTTCATAAAGATCTTGGAACTCATCATTTTTCAGCTCCATCACCGCCTGATTGAGGATTTTCTGATAGGTCTCGTATCCCAAATCCTCCATAAATCCACTCTGCTCAGAGCCTAAGAGGTTACCCGCACCACGGATATCAAGGTCCTGCATAGCAAGATTAAAGCCACTACCAAGGTCGGAGAAGGTCTCTAACGCTTCCAAGCGACGGCGCGCCTCTGGGTTCAGTGCTGCCAAAGGTGGAGCAAGCAGATAGCAGAAGGCCTTTTTGTTGGAACGTCCAACACGCCCACGCATCTGATGCAAGTCGGAGAGTCCGAAGCGATGGGCATCGTTGATGATGATGGTATTAGCATTGGAAATATCGATACCGTTCTCAACAATCGTTGTTGAAAGCAGTACGTCATAGTCATAGTTCATAAAGCCCATCACTATCTCCTCCAATTCTTCAGGCTTCATCTGCCCGTGTCCGATAGCAATACGGCAATCGGGTACGTACTTCTTGATAAGGTTTGCTATCTCAGGAAGGTTACTAATGCGATCGTTAACGAAATAAACCTGTCCGTTGCGGCTCATCTCGAAGTTGATAGCATCTGCTATCACTTCATGTGAAAAAGAAGCTATCTCGGTCTGAATAGGATAACGATTGGGTGGCGGTGTACGCATAATACTCATGTCACGTGCACCCATCAGTGAGAACTGGAGCGTACGTGGAATAGGCGTTGCAGACATTGTCAGCGTGTCAACATTCGTTTTCAGCTGGCGAAGTTTCTCCTTTGTAGACACACCAAACTTCTGTTCTTCATCAATGATGAGCAGTCCGAGGTCGTTCCACTTCACCGACTTGCCTATCAACTTATGCGTACCAACAAGGATATTTATCTTTCCATCTGCCAAATCCTCCAACACCTGTTTGGTTTGTTTAGCACTGCGAGCACGTGAGAGGTAGTCAACACGCACAGGCATATCCTTCAATCGCTTTTTAAAAGTCTGGTAATGCTGGAAAGCTAATACAGTTGTTGGTACAAGTACAGCTACCTGCTTATTATCCACAGCAGCCTTGAAAGCAGCACGAATAGCTACTTCCGTCTTACCAAAGCCCACGTCACCACAAACCAGACGATCCATCGGACGTGCGCTTTCCATATCTTGTTTGAGTTCTTGTGTAGCCTTCAACTGGTCGGGTGTATCTTCATAAAGGAATGAAGCCTCCAATTCGTGCTGCATAAAGGAGTCGGGAGAGAAGGCGAAACCCTTCTCACGACGACGTTTAGCATAGAGCTTAATGAGGTCACGCGCAATATCCTTAATATGCTTCTTCGCCCTTTCTTTCAATCGATCCCAAGCACCTGAGCCAAGAACAGACAATCGTGGGGCCTCGCCACTATCACCACGGCGATACTTACTGATTTTGTAAAGTGAATGGATAGATACGTCCACAATATCATTATGCTGATAAACAAGACGTATCATCTCCTGATAGGAATCACCAGCAGGAACACGAACCAAACCGGCAAACTTGCCAATTCCGAAGTCAACATGCACAAGGAAATCACCGGGTTCCATCTCTTGCAGCTCCTTCATCGTCAAAGCCATCTTACCTTGACGAGCCTTGTCAGACTTAAGGTTGTACTTATGGAAACGGTCAAAAATCTGATGATCGGTAAAGAAACATACTTTCAGCGTACTATCAACGAAACCTTCATGGAGTGTTCGGTTGACAGGTGTGAAAGGAAGAGTTCCCACAGTCGCATCCCCACCCTCTCCAGACAAATCGGCTACGGACAGATTCTCTGAGTCAGGTGACACACTTGTCTCTGACAATGAGTCGAAGATATCCCTAAGACGTACAGTCTGTTTCTCACTATCAGCAAAGATATAGAGTTTATAACCTTGAAGAAGATAGTCACGAAGGGTCTTAGAAAGCAAGTCGAAGTTCTTATGAAAGAGCGGTTGCGGTGATGTGCTAAAAGTAATCGTAGCCCGTGAACCATCTTTCTTCTTTGCTAAATCGGAACTGGAATGATTAATACCGAACTCTATACGACGGAAGTCAAGCGCATCATTCATCCAACGTGAGGCTGGAACAAGTTGTCCTTCCTTGCGGAAAGCCTGCTCTAATTCGCGTTGTTCCATCTCAGTCTTACCTTCGAGTTTCTCTGTCAACGCCTGATTAGTAAATCCTTCTTGATAGATATTATCTATCGCATCACGAACATAAAGGAAGTCCTTGAAAGCTAATATCGCATCATCTGGCAGGAACTGCAGGAATGGAACCTTCTCTTCCGAGGATGTAGCTAACTCTGGAACAATCTCAACACGTTTCAGTTTCTCATTAGATAGCTGTGTTTCAACTTCAAAAGTACGGATTGTTTCAATATCATCACCAAAGAAGTCGATACGGAAAGGAAGTTCGTTTGAGAAAGAATAGACATCTATGATACTGCCACGCACAGCAAACTGTCCCGGTTCATAAACGTAATCAGTCTCTGTGAATCCAAAAGAACGCAGTGTCTTTTCGACCTCTACAATATCAATATGCTGATCAACTGTCAATGTCAAACGACGTTCATCCAACTGTTTTTTTGAAACAACAAGTTCTGATAGCGCTGATGGCTCGGTGACAATATAAAGTGGTAGAGCGTTGTCGGTATCCGAAGCAAGAGCTGAAAGGCGTGTCAACACCTCTGTACGCAGGATTTCATTACCCGCATCACGCTGTCCATATTTCACGGCACGACGATAAGACGACGGATAAAACAGCACTTCCGCCACCTTCCCTTCTCCATCAACGGGCATAGCAATCGTCTTGAGGTCGTTATAGAAATAGCCTGCTTCATCGTTATCATTCAACACGAAAACAGTCGTAGTCTTCCATCGTTCAGCTATTGATGCAAAGAACATCGGAGCAGCTGAAGCCACGAGTCCCTGCAGGAAAACAGTTCTTACCGCCTTATCTTCCTGTATCTTCTGTATCGCTCCTGCCTGTGGCAGCATAGCGTATAGTTTCTGTATGTCTTGTATTTTCATCGCGAAAGCGTTGTGTATGCAAAGTTACAACAAATTTCAGACAGAGGGCAATTATCTATGAAATTAAGCAGAAAAGTACTTAAAGATTTGGCAGTTTCGTGAACTCTCCTTATATTTGCAGTCTGATTCAGTGGAAACAGCAGAGGATGGACGATAAAACAAGGATGGATAACAACACCGCCTTTAACCTCTAAAATCCTCATTGTACTATGGGCTTGTTTGGATTTGACGGCAAGACGAGATGGTACGTAAGCACGCGGAGCATCGTTGACTGGCTCCTAAATCTCAGTTATCGAAAAATTAATTGGCGAAAACAATTACGCTCTCGCTGCCTAA
>CAMUQM010000054.1 GCA_947095945.1 uncultured Prevotella sp. | reverse complement strand
TCCCGTGCGCATTGAAAAGACTAGGCAATTGGAACTTTTCTAAGCAAATCCTTATTCCGAACTGGCGTAAAATGGTACTTATGAAATATGGATTGATGAGGTAAGGTGCATACATAATAAGGCACACAGAGCCACGGAGAGGACGGAGCTAAGTGCAATGTCAGGGAGGTGCCAGTGGCACAATGAGCGACGGAGATGAAGCGTACAGATTCCTGATAAGTTTTGGGGTAAATGCTTTGGGCATAAAATCTCTAATAAAACTGGCAAATAACCTCCGTTTCTCCACGCACCGACGGTGCCTCTGTGACTTCCATTGCCTTGTATGCAATAAGCCTCTGTACACTCCTTTTCTCTGTGTGACATTCCGTCAGAGTTCAAAATTTAGGCGGACAGCCTTATGATTCCAAGTTTCAGAAGACCCAACAAAATGAGTAATTGCACAATGAAAACCTATGATTTCCATTATTCTGTTCACGAGGTGGACGGAAAACTATTTAAGTTGATTGAATGCTCTACATGGCCTCGTCTGAATGTTCAGGTGATTGATACCACGCCTGACCGCTTTAAAGACGATTTAAATGTGATTAAAAGCCGTGCTCTTTGTGGTTATTCTCCCCATGATAAAACCTTTATTCTCAAGCATGCAGGTGGAGAAGGCAACGGTGAATTAAAACAAAGTAATATCGATGAGATTTTCGACGGCATGAAGGAGATTATGAATGCTGCTGTGAAATGGTGGAGGGAAAATCACCCCACCCCCGCCCCTCCCCAAAAGGGAGGGGAGTAGAATGCGCGATACCCCTGTGAGCAGGAAAGAAAAGATGTTTGTTATAAACCCTAATTGGCTATTAAAGAAGAATACAATGGAAACTGAGTAAAATAATATATCACTTTTAATAAAGATACAAAAAATAAATGTATCTTTATGGCGAATAATTATTAAACCTTTATTGACATGAAAAAATCTTTTTACTTTCATCCCTTGTACTGCGTACAACGTTCTGTTTTGGGGATGTTCTAATGACGAGAATGAGTTTGTTATTCCTTCTGAAAAATAACAAGTGTCGAACAATGCTTAAACATAAAAGGTGATAAAAATGAAACTAAATAAAATAATATTATCATTTTGCGTCTCTATCTTAGGGCTTTACTCTTGTTCTATTGCACCTACATTGTCTAAATTTCCGGTGTCAGACATTCGTTTAGGACTCAATAAATCAGATGTAAAAAAACAATGTGGTTTTCCATTTAGGTCTGATGTTTTTACAAGAAACCATAAGAGAATAGACGTTTTTTATTATAAGGAACCTGCTCGTGTTCGATGTGAAGAATTCATTATAACAACGGCATTAACATTTGAAAATGATTCGTTAGTTTCTATTATACAGAGTGACAGACTAATATCTGGGCTTGCACTCTCTGTAGATTCTATTCAAAGGAGATAAGAACAGTATAAGGAGGTGTGTCAAAATGTAAGTTCCATTTTGATAATCATGCTGTTTGAAACAAGTCTTTAAGAATGACCATTTCTGTACTCGCTTTTGAGTATAGAAATGGTTTTGTGCCAATGGCAGCTGCTCGCCCCCAAACTCCTTGATGTTTTTTAGTATAGATGATTAAGCTACACCTACACGTGGGATTGCAGTTCTATGTTGAACTTGCGGAAAATATAAAATATTTGTAAACATAAAATAACGATATGTCAAACAAAGTCGCTATATTTGTAGTTCGGCACTTTAAAACAAACTTTCCTGTCACTGCTGTCATCGGTTGTGGGTGTTTAACTTGTTGATTTACAATGAACTCTATGCAAATGTTAAAATGACAGCAAATGAAAGTAAAAGTAAGTTTGTGATAATATTAGTAGTGCATTATAACTGAAGACTACTTAGTTTATGGCTGTAAAGACATTATATAAGACGATAAATACAAACGGAGAATATAGCTGTGGTGATATAGGAATCACTATGGAGGAATGGCTTGATTTACTACGTGATGAGAATTCAAAGCCATATCATGAGGCTTTGCTGTGTTTCCTACGTCAAAAAGAGCATACGGCATCTTGTGTAAAGGTGTCTAATGAATATGGAAAACCTGCTCAGTACTATAACAGTAAGGTGTACAACTTCTCTAAGTGGGTACAAAAACGCTTGAATAGATTTAGCGTAAAAGATGTAGACGGTAAAGATACTTACTGGTGCATTACGATGCAAAAAGGTTGGGACACAAAGCAAGGGTTCCAATGGCAGTTGCGTGATGAGCTTGTAGAAGCCCTTAGAATCTATTTGATGAAAGCGCTAATTGATGTCTTTAGAAAGGGAAAACCTTTCAAGGGTTATTATGAAGAATATAAATGGGATTTACTTGATAGGTTAGAAGGGAAAGATGTTCTTGCTGTCTTCGATGGTCTTAGAGGAAAAAATATTATAGATAATCCTCGCACTGATTCTGTTATTAAGTATTTGGTTGAGAATGAAGCCGACAAGACAAAAGCTTGTTGTCAACATTTGATTGACGAGTCTGTTCCATTAAATGATCGATTAGCAGCTTTTAAGTCAGAGATAAAGGCATTGTGTCCAAGTAAATGGAAGAATACTGCAAATGATGAGCGTACAGCTTCTGGTTTGCTCACATGTGTTTATCCAGAGACTTATACCTTCTATAAGGATGAAATCTATCAGAATATTTGTGATTACTTCGGTTATACTTCTCGAAAGGCAGGAAAGAAATATGAGCACTTTTTGGAACTTATCAATGGTTTCGTAAAGAGCTATGGAGAGGAAATACAGCAAATTATGCTGAATGAAATTAAAGGATTCAAGAATAAACCGCTCAACCTTGCGGTTCAGACTTTATTCTGGTGTATGAAAGACTATATGCAAGAGAAATTGAAAAAGAAGATGACTACAGATACAAATAATAGTTCAAAAGGAGCAAGGTATGATGATGTTGTTCGTATATGGGAACGACGTAAGAATGTAGTGTTATATGGTGCACCGGGTACTGGTAAGACTTATGACGTACCAGAGCTTGCAGTTCGTCTTTGTGATCCGGCGTTTATGGCAACAGAACCGAGTCGGGAGGAGATAGTAAGCAGATACAATCAGCTCAAAACGGAAAAGCGTATTGCCTTTACAACCTTCCATCAGTCCTTAGACTATGAGGATTGGATAGAGGGCTTACGCCCTGTTGTCAACGAGAACAATCAAGTAACCTACGAGATAGAAAGCGGAATCTTCAAGAAGTTGTGTGAAGAGGCAGAACGCCCTGTAGTTAAAGACAAGCAGGTGGGTATCGCCGATAATGCTGTTGTCTGGAAGGTTTCGCTTGCAGGCACGGGCGATAATGATGTGCGTCGTGAGTGTATGGAGAATAGCCATATCCGTATCGGTTGGGATGGTTATGGTCCTGTTATCTCAGATGAGACCGATTGGAGTATTTATAATGGTGAAGGCAAGCAGATATTGGATGCTTACATCAATAAGATGAAAATAGGTGATATTGTTATGTCGTGTTATTCAAGTCAGACGATTGATGCCATTGGCGTTGTTGTTAGTGATTATGAGTTTGATGATAGTCTGCCTAACTATAAGCGTGTTAGACGTGTTAACTGGCTTGTAAAGAACATTAATGAGAACATTGTAGAGATGAATGATGGTAAGACAATGACCTTAGGAACTGTCTATCGTTTGAATTCTATCACGCTTGACAATGTAAAATCCATTCTTGAGAAGTACGATACTTCTTCTAAGATGGAGGAGAACGACAAAGCATACGTGATGGTTATTGATGAGTTGAATCGTGGAAATGTGTCAAAGGTGTTTGGCGAACTGATAACACTGCTCGAGGCAGACAAGCGTAAGGGACGTATCAATGCTGAGAGTGTGGTGCTGCCTTACTCTAAGAAAGTTTTTCATATTCCAAACAATGTCTATCTGATTGCAACCATGAATACTGCCGACCGCTCTTTGGGCTCGCTTGATTATGCTATCAGACGACGTTTTGCTTTCATAGCAGAGAAGCCATTTGGCTTAGGTGTAAAAGGGTTCGATGAGGATCTTTTTGAGAAGGTTAGTAGTCTGTTTGTTAAGAACTTTGATGATTATAAGGAGAGTGGTTGGGACCAAACAATGAAACTCGAACCAGCAGATACCTTGTCTGAAGAATATAAGCCAGAAGATGTTTGGATTGGTCATAGCTACTTCTTAATGCAAGATGAGGAGGGTGAAGATAACACGAGAAATCGTCTTCTCTGTGAGATTATCCCACTTTTAGAGGAGTATGTTCGTGATGGTGTGCTGACAGCAGAGGCACAAGATGTTATCGACGAACTCTATAAGCAAGCAACCGAGTAATGAGAGTAGTGCAACTTCAAGAACAGTTGTTGGAGAATACTTATCTCCAGCAAACTGAGTGTGAAGCTATCATCCCTTATATGGATGATGGCTCGGAAGTTGTGCGTGGGGTTAAAAGAGGGTGTGAGGAGAAGGAACTCTGTCTTAAGCTATCTCGTAAAGCGGATAGCATCTGTGCCACTGGCTCTTATTTCGTTGGTGTAGACTGGATTAAGGAAGAGGAGTTAGCAGTACAAGTCAGTCCTAAGATGAATGACGGATTTGAGATAGACTATGTGCGTATGTTAAACGAGGCACTGGCAGAACCCGATAACATGGAGCACCTGAAAGACTTACTAACCATTCGTTTTGATAAACCTTCTATCTGTATCAGTCAGAAGCAAGACTTGTTGAGTATCTTTTTGATTACAGAGTATCTGAATATTCTTCAGCGTATCGTAAGAAAGGGGTTGAAGAAGAGTTATTATAGGGTTGAAGAAAACCTAAACAATAAGGTTAAAGGACATATTCTTGTCAGTAGAACGATACAACGAAACCTTGCAAAGGGCTGTATTACAGACAATGTCTGCCGTTACCAAGTTTATGACATTGATTCACCAGAGAATAGGATATTAAAGAAGGCGCTATCTTTCTGTAGAAAACAGTTAGAGGTTTATAAATATGCACTTGATACAACTTCTTTGGAGCAGAAGGTAAGAAACGCTAAACCTTATTTTGAAATGGTGGGCGATGAGATAAGCGTTAAATCAATGAAGACGTTTAGAGGGAATCCTGTTTTCAAAGAATATTATAAAGCCGTTGAGTTTGCCCAACTACTGTTAAGACGTTTCAGTTATGACATTACGCTTGTAGGTAAAAGCGAAATCGATACACCTCCCTTCTGGATTGATATGAGCAAGCTTTTTGAGCTATATGTGTTTGGTAATCTAAAAAAGATATTCACAGAAAAGAAAGAAATACAGTACCATATAAAGGCCCATTACCAAGAGCTTGATTTCCTCTTGAATCCAAAAGAATGGCCTGAGCCATACGTTATTGATGCGAAATATAAACCACGTTACAAAAAGTGCGGTGGTATTATTATTGAAGATGCGAGAGAACTCTCTGGTTATGCTCGACTTAGCAGTATATATCGTAAATTGGGTTTGAATGAAGATACAGCACCTCCTATTAAATGTCTGGTAGTCTATCCAGACCAAGAAAAAGAAGAAGGGTTTACCTTTACAAGAACGGAAGAGCCTGATTTTGATAAGGTTTCTGGCTATGTCCGTTTCTATAAGTTGGGAATTAGGTTACCAGTAATTCAAACTTGATCGCTATAATAAACGATATGTTTACGAAGGTGGATATAATTGTTGTTGAGGCAGTAGAAGATACTTCAGCTGTTTGTTGTACAATTGATTGAGAAACATATAGCTGGTGTTGCTTATATAGAAAGCCATATCAACATCTCCGTAAGGGGATGAAGATATGGCGATTTTGATTTGTAGAAAAAGGTTTTTTATATTTTATGCGTGCGGTATATTAGGTAATCACCATCCGCTTGGATTGTAAATTCATTTGACAGTGCTTCGTTCAATGTTCCCTGCCATAACTCGCTGAAGGGATAGATATCCCATTTGAGTCCATTGCTAACCAGCTCTTTACAGGTTGCATTGAAGATACTGACATGCTGTCCGGGGAAAGAATCAAAGCGAGTTGTACCTGATGCTGCAACGAAATAACCATAGTCGGTTATCATCACTGGGTCAATAGCTAACTGACGATAGTAGTAGAGCATGAGGGAGATATTGCCTAATGTGTGATCTTCGCGTTTTCCCGTCGCTCCGAGGTAACAGAAGCGAGGACGAGTGTGTGTGGAGGCGTCCATCTTCAGATGTGAACGAGCAAAGAGGGTAGCCTTGGTGAGGTCGTTAAACTCCTGCTCTGAAATAGGGTGATAGATGTGTGCATAGCGTTGTTTTAACTCTTCTGAGAGTGAGTCACCATCTCCTACTACTGCAGTTGGCTCTATATCATATTCAAGTAAATCCTCCAAAGCACCGTCACATACAATCAGATTCTCCGTAGTACGTAGGACATGAAGGGGTAGGACGTGAGTGGGGAAGTCGCCAGCAGCAAGGATAACGGTACTAAAGCCTCCCCCAACCCCTCCAAAAGGAGGGGAGTGCCTAACGGAAGATATCTCTCCTAACTCCTTCGAAGAATGGGAATGCCTAAGGGAGGTATCTTGCCCATTAGCACTCCCCTCCTTTTGGAGGGGTTGGGGGAGGCTCCTTCTCCACTTATAATACCCTGCCACAGCGATAACGGCATAGAAAGCATAGAGTCCTGCGGTGAAAGGAATCTCTTTATACAGATAAAGTCCTGCCAGTTCGATATCAACGACAAACCAGATCCACCATTGTTCGATGTATTTCTTTGCTAAAGCCCACAGCCCGATGAAGCTGAGTGCATTGCCGAAGCTATCTAATACAGGTACGTTGGAGTTGGTGAAGTTGATGAGGATGAGGTAGAGAGCATCCCATAGGACGAGGAAGACAAGGAATGACGGGAGTATCAACCGACGTGGATAGCGTGTGATAGGAATCTCCTTCTCATCTTTCTTTCGTCCGAACTTCCAATACAAGAACCCATAGATGGCTGCCAATGTATAGTATATCTGCATTCCAAAGTCCGCATACAGTCCTGCCTCGTAATAGACAAACATATAGATGACAGGCATAATAATACCCGTCAACCAAAGCCATATACTCGCTTTGTATTCTTGATAGATGTAAATTAGGCCGACAATGCAGCCCAGCATGTCTAATGTCATGATAATAAACAGCCTCACCCCCAGCCCCTCTCCGAGTGGAGAGGGGAGTAGATACCGAGCTTTCCCTACTTATTGGTAATATATTTTATGAAGTCTTTCATTCACCTTATTTGTTCTATTGGCTCATATAAGTTTTAGCAAACATCACATTCTCCCCCTCTTCGATTGGCGAGGAGTAGTAGATAGCGAGTTCCCCTACTTATTGGTAGTATATTTTATGAAGTCTTTCATTCACCTTATTTGTTCTATTGGTTCATATAAGTTTTAGCAAGTATCACATTTCACTCCCCTCTCCAATAGGAGAGGGGCTGGGGGTGAGGCTAAAACTTCAACGCAACATTACCCATCACATTAAAGCCTGCCATTGGGATGAAACCAATCTGTGTGTAACGGTTCTCGTTAGGATGACCGTCGTTGTCGAGGATAGAGCTGTACACCCATCCGCTGGCTGCATAATGGCGGTTGAAGATGTTGTTGAGGTTCACACCGAAGATAGCTTCCTTCAGACCAGCAATGTGTTTGCTTGGACGAAGGGTATAGCTGAGGTTGACATTCGTTTGTGAATAGCATGGCAGTGAGCGTGTCATGTTCTCTGTATTATCCAGATACTGACGACTGACGAAGTTTGTATGCCATACAGCCTCAAAGCCTTTGTAATGGAGATTGAGCATACCATTGAGGATAGCTGATGGTGAGAAAGCCAAAGTAGAGTGGTTGTAATGAATCTTACGGAATGAAGACTCCCAATCAACACTTGCCATCTCGTCAAAGTCCTTGATAATATTACGGCTTAAGGCAGCGTTACCCTCAACGGTCAACCATGATAGTGGGCTCCATCCAGCCTCCAACTCAGCACCCATACGATAGCTGTCCTTGATGTTTGTGGTAAGATTCTCACCAATATCACTCTGCGCACCCGTCTGTACAAACTGGTTGTTATAGTCCATATAATAGAGGTTCACCCCTGCTCTCCAGTTGCGACCATTGTATTGATAGCCCATTTCGATATCCATCATACGCTCTGGCGATGGTGCAGGATAACTACCGTTGTTGGTGAAGTTGTTACGTTCTGGTTCACGACTGGCATGTGCGATAGATGCATAAGCCTTGTGACCGCCACGATAATAGCTGATACCCGCTTTCGGATTAACAAAGTCATAACGCTCACTGATGTCTAAGAGCTGGTTCTGATAACCACTTCCCACCTTATAGAAACGGTCGTTCTGACCATCGGTCATATACTCCACATGACGAATCTGCAGGTCCATAAATACGTTCCAATAGTCTGCAAAGTTGTATTTTGCCTTGAAGAATCCGCTGTAATCATACTTATGTGCATCAGAGTCATAATATTTATAATCCTTTCCACCAGCACGATACTTCGCATCTGCCTCCTCATTCTTTATATAAGTAAGGTAGCCGAAGTGACTGCCACGGAACTGCTGCAGATTCAGTCCGCCCGTTACATCCCAGTTCTCGTCCTTGTAATTGCTGGTGTAAACGATGCCGTAGGTGTGCTGTGACAAACCTTTCAGGCGTACGAAGTCTGACTTCTTGATAAACTTACCATTGCTATCGGTGAATGCCAAGCCGAATTTAGTAAACTTTGTGTTATGCTTAAATTCGCTGTAATAACCGTAACCGTAGGTGTAATGCAGGGTTACGTTATGACTCCAATGGTTGGAAGGGTGGAAAGCAAACGATAAGAGGTTATGATTCTGATAGAAATTATCCGTCGTCTTGTTCCAGAATGAGCCGTCACGCATCGTGTAACGAGCTGTCTGATAGTTGCCGTTTACATCCTTAACGAAGGCTCCGTTAGCATCGGTCTGCAAGTATTCATAGAGTTGGTTGAACTTACCTAACCCTCTCTCATACATATCCTTATAAGTTGTGATACCCGTCTTCGCACCGTAGGTACCATCCATCAAACTCAGGTCATTGCTACCCGTGACGACACCATTCCATGCCTGTCCGGTCTTCTCGAAGTTACCGATATTCTTATAACTGATGCGGAAGTTATCAGCCAACCAAGTCAATCCACCATAGTATGATCCCGAACGTCCACTTGTGCCGTGGATATATCCGTCTGTTGCCGTCTCGTGATAGGCTCCGTCAAAGACAAGATGGTTAAAAAGCAGACCCGTAGAGAACTTCATGCCAGCGTTATAAGTATTGTATGAGCCATACGAACCACTTACTTCCACACTCGGCTCTCTGTCAGGTGTACTCGTTGCCAATGACACAGAACCACCGAAAGCACCGTCGCCATTGGTTGATGTACCGATACCACGCTGTATCTGTACACTACCCATGAGCGAAGCGTATGAGTTCATGTTTGCCCAGAAAACGGTCTGATCTTCTGGTGAATTGAGCGATACTCCGTCTAACGTAATATTGATTCTACTACCTGCAGCACCACGAATGCGCATTGCTGCCGTACCTGTTCCGAGTCCATTCTCGCCCCAAGCCAATACGCCCGGAGTCTGAGCGAGGAGGAATGGCATTTCACGTCCACTCTTAGAGAAGGCTTCAAGTTCCTTCTTTTTAATATTAGAGACTGCGTATGGTGCACTCTTTGGAGCGCGCACACCCGCCACAACGACCTCGTCAAGCTGCTGTTGTTTCAGCGTGTCGGTCATTGTTTGCGCCTTTATACCTGCCACGCACGTCAATGCAGCAGTAAATAGGATAATTCTTTTCATATGCCAAGGTTGATGATATTAAGATAAAATAAAAAGGGGGAATCTTCCTACGACGGCATTATCCGTATCAGGTCAATGGGTATAATCTCAGCAAGCCCAAACAGGCAAGCACCCCTTAGTTTCCATTTTGAAAACCACTGCAAAAGTAATACTTTCTTATCAAACTGCCAAAAGTAATCTGTACAAATATCGGATACGCGTATTTATATTCCTTTCTTCCTATATAGGGAGTGATAACTATTTTCTAACAAGAGAAACTATTACATTTCTCACAATATAAGTTTTGTTTTGATTTGCTGTCACTTTTAACATTTCAATCATTCCCTCTGTAATCTAATGAGTTAGCTTGTTCCTTTAAGTGATAGCAGTGACAGCAAAATTGAAATATGCAAAAAGGGAAGAAAATTAGAAGTAATTAAAACCATAGATTTCATAGCTAACATTACTATTAAGCTCAATCGTGCATCAACTTGTTGCACAATTAGAATAAATCTCAGAAGTACTGTCGGTACTCGGTCGTAACAATGCCATGTAGACAGAATAAATCTCCTTTTGTCTTTTTTCTTTCTGTTCTTCTGTCTTTTTTATTATTCTGTCTTTATTTGTCTTTTTGTCATTCTGTCTTCTTCCGTCCTTCTGTATTGTAAAGATAATTCTAATATTGGAAATTAAAAGGGCATAAATTGGCTTTCAATTAACGCCCTTTTGGCTTTCAAAAGATGCCCTTTAAGCCTCTTACTAACGCCCTTTTGAAGTCCAATTAAGCACCTTTT
>CAMUQM010000053.1 GCA_947095945.1 uncultured Prevotella sp. | reverse complement strand
GGTTGGTGCTACCAAGGACAATATCATGATGGTAGAGGGTGAGATGGACGAGGTTTCTGAGCAGGATCTCATCGGTGCTTTGAAGGTTGCACATGAGGCTATCAAGCCAATGTGTGAAATGCAGGAAGAACTTTCAAAGGCTTGTGGTACTGACGTTAAGCGTACCTACGAAGATGAAATCAATGACGAAGAGTTGCGTGAGGAGCTTCACAAGGCTACATACGATGCTTGTTATGCTCAGGCTCAGAGCGGTGATGACGATAAGAAGCACCGTGAGGAGACCTATGACAAGATTAAGTCTGATTTTATCGAGGCTTATGATGCTGCTCATACAGATCTTTCAGAAGACGACCTCGAAGAAAAACACACTCTTATTGACCGCTACTTTGCAGATGTTCAGCGCGATTCTATGCGCCGTAGCGTTCTTGATACAGGCAAGCGTATGGACGGTCGTGCAACAGATGAGATTCGTCCTATCTGGTGCGAGATTGATACTTTGCCAATGCCACACGGAAGTTCACTCTTCCAGCGTGGTGAAACAATGTCTCTCTCTACTTGTACTCTCGGTACAAAGATGGACGAGAAGATGGTTGATAACGTTTTGGAGAAGAGCTACCAGCGCTTCCTCCTTCACTATAATTTCCCTCCATTCTGTACAGGTGAGGCTAAGGCTCAGCGTGGTGTAGGCCGTCGCGAGATTGGTCATGGTCACCTTGCATGGCGTGGTTTGAAGGGTCAGATTCCAGCAGACTTCCCTTACACTGTTCGTTTGGTAAGTCAGATTCTCGAATCTAATGGTTCTTCTTCTATGGCAACAGTTTGTGCTGGTACACTCGCTTTGTTGGATGCAGGTGTTCCTATGAAGAAACCTGTATCAGGTATCGCAATGGGTCTTATTAAGAACCCCGGAGAAGATAAGTATGCTGTACTGAGCGATATCCTCGGTGATGAGGATCACTTGGGCGACATGGACTTTAAGACAACTGGTACAAAGGACGGTTTGACCGCAACTCAGATGGATATCAAGTGTGACGGTTTGTCATTCGAGATTCTTGAGAAGGCTCTTATGCAGGCAAAGGCAGCTCGTGAGCACATCCTTGGCATCATGACTGAGACTATCTCTGAGCCACGTGCTGAGATGAAACCACAGGTTCCACGTATCGTTCAGTTGGAGATTCCTAAGGAGTTCATTGGTGCTGTTATCGGTCCTGGTGGTAAGATTATCCAGCAGATGCAGGAGGAAACAGGTGCTACTATCACTATCGAGGAGACTGATGGTGTTGGTAAGGTACAGGTTTCTGCTCCTAACAAGGATTCTATCAATGCTGCCCTTGGTAAGATTAAGGCAATCGTTGCAGTTCCTGAGATTGGTGAGGTTTACGAGGGTACAGTACGCTCAATTATGCCATACGGCTGCTTCGTAGAGATTCTACCGGGTAAGGACGGCTTGCTCCACATCTCAGAAATCGACTGGAAGCGCCTTGAGACTGTTGAAGAGGCAGGTATCAAGGAAGGCGATAAGCTGAAGGTAAAGCTCCTCGACATCGATCCTAAGACTGGTAAGTACAAGCTTTCACGCCGCGTATTGCTTGAGAAGCCAGAGGGTTATGTTGAACCACAGCGCCGTCCACGCGGTGATCGTCGTCCACGTCGTGATGGTGAGCGTCGTTATGATGACCGTCGTCCACGTCGTGAGAACAATGAATTTGAGAACAACGCTTAATCTCTTTAGATAACGTAATAAGCCCCCACGAACCAAGATATGGTTTGATGGGGGCTTACTATTTCTGAAAGGTATAAGTGTTGTATATTTAATAGAGGATTAAAGACCTTAATAGAAAGATAATTAGTACTTTCAGCAAAGCATTATAAAGGCTTCTTAAATTCTTTATTAGTTTGTCCTCTATTGTTAATAATAGCAAAAAGAAAAACTTATTGTTTGCTTTGTAACAAAATAATAAATATCTTTGTCGGGGAATATTAAAGGCTTTAAAATGGCAAAGCAGAACCAAAGTACAAGACAGATGCTTATCGCATGGCTGCTGTTGGCACTCTTCATGTTGCCAATGGTGGTTAAGTCTGTGCATGTATGTCAGGTTGAGTCTGAGCTTGCTGTAGGTCATAAGACAACTGGTCAACACAGCCAAAGTCATGATACAGAAACCTGTAAGGTTTGTCATTTTGCCTTTTTCAATTATATGAAAGCCACGAATATCCAGTTGGATGGCGTAGCTATCATTTTTCTTGGTTTCCTCTTCCTTGCTTGCGTAACGAAGTATGTACGCCCAGAAGTGGAAGTTATCAGCCTGAGGGCACCTCCTACAAGATTCTAAAGAGAGGCCGTATCTGCTTGTCGCAGCATATGATTTATTCGCATGAGAGAGCTTTGGGTACTTATAAAAGCTATTCAAATCCTTGATTCTCATCTGCATTAACACAGATACAACCTCTGATGCAGCTACTATAAGAGGATAATTGCGCCTTGATGATTTTGGCAGTAATAGTCGAAAACAGCATTTGCAAGTTAGTAAAATCCCACAGGAAAAACCTCTTTATGTCGCTAATGCATCCATTACAGCCTTGTTATACACGCTTTTTCGTAAGTATAACATTGGGTTGACATTCCGTAATTTTATCAACATTCTACAACATTTGGAAATGAATAAGGCTTTATTAGCTTTTGTTCTTTCTCCTGTGTGCATGGCTACATTCGCAGACAATCACTTGTCAAAAGTCACTTCAACTCCTATTGAAGCTGGCGTTGACAGTAGTATTGTTATGCAGGACTTGACTGTATTAGGCAACAGACAGAAAGACATTCAGATGAGATCATCAGTCAATACTATCAGTATTGGCAAAGAATTCCTGCAGAATAACTTTTCTGGAAGTTTGATGCAGAGCCTTAGCGGAATCCCCGGCGTAAAGGCAATGAGCATTGGTTCGGGACAATCAAAACCAACAATACGTGGCTTGGGCTTCAATCGTATGGTTGTTACCGAGGATGGTATCAAGCATGAAGGGCAACAGTGGGGCGATGACCACGGATTGGAAATAGACCAGTTTGCTATTGATCACATTGATGTTGTCAAAGGTCCTGCAGCTCTGCTCTATGGTTCAGATGCCATTGGCGGTGTCATTAATATCTACAGCAACTATATTCCGACGAAGAAGTTTCAAGGAGGTGTGTCGCTCTTTAGCCGTACAAACAACGAGTCTGTAGGTCTGTCTGCTCGCCTGCAGGGTATTCGTGGACACTTCTATTGGAAAGCTACCACAACACTCGTCGATTATGCTGATTATAAAGTGCCAACAAATAGTATCCAGTACTACTCTTACGATATCTCATTAAAGGACAAACGTCTTCGCAATACAGCAGGTTTTGAGCGTGATGGAAGTGTAACACTTGGTTATAAGGGAATTAATTTCCACACTGAACTCAAACTGACAGATACCTACACTAAGAGCGGTTTCTTTGCCAATGCGCATGGATTAGAGGTCAGACTGTCGAGTATTGATTATGATAAGTCACGTCGTGACATTGATTTACCCTATCAGAATGTGAATCATCTGAAGGTCATGAGTCATACTGTTTACCAGCAGGGCAAGCTTGCTTTAGAAGCGAATCTTGCCTACCAGAACAACCATCGTAAGGAACTCACTGAACCCATCGCACATGGTTATATGCCAACTCCATCAACCACATTGGAGCGTGAGTTCAAGAAAGATACTTACACAGCAAACCTTATGACACGTTTCGACTTGAACGAACGCCATAAACTGTCAGCAGGACTCAATGGTGAATATCAGCATAACCGCCGTGCGGGATGGGGTTTTATCATTCCAGACTTTGAAACGACATCGTTTGGTGCGTATGCTTTCGACCGCTTCACAATCAAGAAAGACCTGATTGTAAACGCTGGTGTACGTTACGACCACGTGAGAACCAATATTCATAGCTATACAGACTGGTTTAAGACACCCGTCAGTGCTACCGATACCATCTATAAAGAGCGTTCACAAGACCTTCGTCGTTCATTCAATAGCCTTACTTGGTCGACAGGTATCAACTATGCAACGGGTAGCTGGATTCTAAAAGCAAACATTGGTAAGAGTTTCCGCGTGCCTATTCCAAAAGAGTTGGGTACAGATGGTGTCAACTATCATATCTTCCGATACGAGAAGGGAAATCCTACACTTAACCCAGAAGAATCTTATCAGATGGATGCAGGTATTCATTGGGGTAACAAGAAATTCACAATTCAGTTCGACCCATACCTCAACTATTTCCCAAACTACATCTACATGAATCCGACACCAAACTATTATGAGGGACTGCAGTGGTACTATTATACACAGAGTCGTGTTATTCGCTATGGATTCGAGTTGCAGGCAGACTGGAAGATACTTCCTTCATTGACAGCAGAGTTCAAAGGTGAATACCTCTATGCCGAACAGCTATCAGGCGAAAAGAAAGGTTATACACTCCCATTCTCTACTCCTTGGTCGGCAGATGCAACCCTTCACTATGATTTTAATCGTAAAAACGTCGGTAATGAAGGCTTCGTAGCAATGAATTTGCATATAACTGGTAGACAGAATAATATCGTTCCACCAGAGAAACCAACACCGGGTTACTACACGTTGAACCTCACTGCGGGTAAAGATTTTGCCTTTGGTGATAGAATTTTGCGTTTGAGTCTCAATGCCGAGAACCTCCTCAATCGTAAGTATTACGACCACACAAGTTACTATCGACTCATAGATGTACCGGAACCGGGGCGCAATGTAGCCTTGATGGCAACTTTCGAATTCTGACAGTTAAGTATTTCAATAACGAAATAGATATATACGCTTGATCAAATATACTAATCTGAGACGTCGATTGGATGTGCATGGCGGGCTGGAATCAACAACACACAGTCTCCATGCCATCCTTTCTAAAACAAAAAACAGAGATTAATAACAAAGATAGAAAACCAAGGCTAAAGCCTTACTTAAAACAATTTACACAATGAAAAAGAAACTTTTATTAGGCGCTATGGCGCTTCTGAGCGTGTTCACAATGTCACTTACCTCATGTAGTGATGACAATGATTCTCCAACTAATGGTAACATCGTTTTTGATGATGTAGAGATTGGTCACGACAACAGTAAACTTGGCAAGATTGGTCACGACATCCATTTAGAGTGTAAGATTAAGTCAAGCTCTAAGATTAAAGCTATTACTGTTTCACTTATCAAAGATGCAAACAATAAGGTAGATAAGGCTTACAACAGTGGTAAGTATATTGGTGTCCTCAACACCACCTTCCACGAGCATCTTGACCTCCCTTCAACACTTGCTGAGGGCGATTACACCTGTACCATTACGGTTACCAATGCAGAGGGAAGCGTAAAGTCTATTAACAGCAAGGTTACTTTGAAGAAGGTGGTAGCAAATCCTAACGCACCAAAGATTACTGATTTGAAAGTGAATACTATGACTGGAACAGCGAATGGTAAAGTTACTTTCACAGCAAACATCGTAACAACATCTCCTATTGACGAAATCGAGGTGGAGTTCCACGGTGATAAGGAGCATGAAGTAGAGATAAAAGACTACAAGGGTAAGAGTGGTAAAATTACCTTCAGTAAGGAGGTTACTATCCCTGCGAACTGTAAACCGGGTACCTATCATATCCATTTCTCAGTAAAGGACTCTAAGGGACTTGAGACAACAGAGGAGATTGAGGGTTTTGTTGTTAAATAAGTAAATCCAAAGCAATCAGCTGTTGATACATGATAATAGCTTACTTATAAGAGGATATATTCCTGCTTGTTCATTCATTACAATTACATTAATGGATAAGAAAGAATAATCTTCTTATAAGTTTAGGTAAACTCTCAAAAATGAAATAAGAAAACACTAAAATAAAATTAACCCTTACGGATTAATAAACAAAATACGCATTATGAAAAAGTTATTTTTCAGTCTAACTGCTACAGTAGCACTCATCGGTATAGTTGCTTGCTCAAGTAATGACGATGTAGTAAAAGATATGGAATTACCCACCATCACTGATCAGGGTATCACAGCCAACCCCATAGAGTGTCAAGTGTATAACCGTGGCGAAGACATAGCCTTTCGCTATCGTTTCACTGACAACAAAGAATTAGGTAACTACAATATTGAAATACATAACAACTTCGACCATCACACGCATGGGACACAAGGAAAGTCCTGTGACCCTGACAAGACGGATAGAAATGCGAAGAATGCTTTCTACTATAATCAGGACTTCTCTATTCCTCGCGGCAGTAAAGCATACGATGCCAGTCAGGAAATCCATATTCCAACCACCGTTGAACCCGGAGATTACCATTTCATGATTCGTGTTACTGATCAAGCAGGTAATCAACAATTGCGTGCTATGGCAATAAAAATAAAATAAAACTTGCACGATAAAGATAAATAAAGGTTAAAACATTGTTGTTTTTAAATTTAAATACAATATCTTTGCACCACGAGAGTTAAGTTAGAGTTTACATATAAAACTAAAATGATTATGAAAAAGATTATGTTTATGGTAGCTGCTTGTGCAGCTATGGTAGCTTGTAACAATGGCAAGACTACTGCAAACAACGAGGGTACAGATTCTACAGTACAGGATTCAGTTGCTGCTGGTGATTCTGCTGTTTACGAAGGTTTGACACCTGCAGCTGACGTTGCTGGTATCAAGTATCGTGTTGCTTTGTCAAAGGATTCAACAAATGGTTTCAGCGTTTCTGAGTCTTACATGAAGTCTGATTCTGAGGTTGATACTGTTTACAACTATACAGGTAACTATCAGGTTGTAGAGAAGGACGTTAAGGGTAAGAAGAATACTTACTATCAGTTCGAGTTGGGTAAGGACAATAAGACCAACTTCCTCGTAGTAAATGATTCTACACTCCGTCTTGTTAACTCTGACTTCGAGGAGCCAGCAGTTAATACAAAGGATATGAACTACGACTTGAAGTTGAAGTAAGAAGAATCTGTAAACAAAATACTAAAATAAAGGGCTTGCCAAGGGTTTAAAACCTTGTGTAAGCCCTTTTTATGCAGGGTAAGGCTGAATCGTCTTTATCAAATAAGGAATAACTTCTCTTTGCTTGTACGGCTCTTTGATAACGTCATGTAGTGTTTATTATAAGAATAGATTGGAACGTGTTTAGCTTTCAACACCATTGGTGTTAATACCCAACACGATGCGTGTTCAGCATCAGTACCATTGGTGCGGGACGTTAGCACGACTGTAGGCGATGGGAGGGTTGAGGCTTTTTTGTCGTTATTCTCTGCTAAAAATGCTAATGACTTACATATACGAGAGATGTTCATCAGGTTGTACAAAACGCATAGTGTGTGCTTTCAGAGGCTTCTCATAGAAACACAAAATAGGGACACGTCTGTGCCCCTATTTTGATATTGCAATGTAGCAAGAATAAAATTCTATCTTCTTGCCATGAAGTAGCTTGTACCAGCCTGCATCTGACGTACCTCATATACACCAGCTGCATCAAGTGTAACGTCTGCAGTCAAACCGTTGCTGAGGAAAGCCTTTACAGAACCATCACCATTGAAGTGAATAATCTTCTGCTCTTTGCCTTCAGCATTCATATACCATGTGTTCTCCTGCTTGTTGTAAGTGAAGTAGAATACGCTACCGTCTGGCTTTGTAATCTGGTAACCATTCTCTAAATACTTTACAGCATAAATCAAACCATCATCACCCTTGATGTTACGAGTTTTACCAACACGATTAGCTACAGGGTTCTTACCTGTCCAGAACTCAATACTGTTGAGAACGAGTGCATCGGCAGCACTACAGAATGCATAAGCTGGAGAGATAACGAGGAAGATAATCTCATTGATAAACTTAGACTTAGTTGCACGCTTGTTCCACTGTGCGAGTTTGTTGAACAAAGCAAATGAACCTACACATGAGCTCATAAGTGTTGCGCCAATCAAGAGGGCAACCATAGACTTGATTCCTTTTGTTGTCATACTTTTAATTTAGTTTATTTGGTGAATATTCTTTTACCACTAAGTGATGTAGTTATGAGTGCAAAATTAATACTCTTATTTTTATTAAGAGATAATTTTATTTTATGATATTGAATGTTTAAGGTTTTTAACCATATTCATAAATGTTGTAACTATTCAGCGATATTCAGCGACAATGAACGCTGAATATCAAGAACTTATAAACGTAACATTGTGGCAAAAAGGCTCGAAATGACATTCTTTATTAGAATTTGTATGTATCTATTTATGTAACTTATTGATAATCAATAATAGTTTATACACCTTATCGCTGAATAGTTACTAAATATTTTTGACACAACAAACAGCTTTGTTAACTCTTCTTTTAAGCTAATTAGAATTGGACAGCCCAATCACTCGGCAGAGTTTCATTACTTCTTCCTCGAAGTTTTCTTTATTTATAGCCTTTCCCTTTAGCACAGAACGATAGTTATAGATTGTCTGTGGGGAATAGAAAAGTAGGTCGGCAATTTCGGAACTTTCTTTCACACCGAGTCGGATGAGTGCCATAATACGTTGTTCGGTAGTAAGTTCATCGGTGCTATTATTCTGAATTTGCCCTTCAGGTAAGAGTAGGCAATTTAACTCTTTAGCAAAATCAGGATAGAGGTCAAGAAACGCTTTGTCAAAACGAGAGAGAAAAGTTGCAGCATCCTCCTCTGACAACCGTTCAGATGAAAGCTGACCAAGCAGTTCTGTTGTTTGATTGGCTTTTATCTTTCTCTTTACCAAAGTTTGTTGTTTCTTGAGTCGAGCAATATACTTTGCACAAAGGTCTATATACAGCTTTGCCAATCTTTCGCGCTTGCGGTTGGTTTCAACAAGCAACGAGTTGAGGTCATGTAGCCGTGTATTCAATTCCTGTTGTTGAGTATTCAGTTCTGACAGTTGATTGTTATTCTTTTGTAACTCTTGCTGTTGAAGACTAAGGCGTTTGGTCTGTTTTACGATATAAAATACAGCGAAAAGTAGGAAGAGTAGAAGTAGCGAGATAACTATAATTGCTGTCATCTGCACTTTATTACGCTGGTTAAGTGTCTTCTGATAGCTACTAACGATTACTGGCAGCTTGTTTGAAATCTCGATAATGCGGAGTCTATTATTATAGAAATGGGCATCCTCGAGCGCTTTCTGTATGTACTGTTGTGCGCAATCAAGGTCGTCTTTATTGTGTTCAAAAATATACATGGCAAGGTTTTGTAGTGCGAAATTCTCCATTGTACAGTTCTCAACATCTGCAATACTCGACAATAAGAGAAATTCTTCTTGTTTGTCAGTATTCCCCTCGTTACCATAATTACCAGAGAGGGCAAAGCACGACATAGCATAGAAACGGGAGGTTTGAGGCATTTGCTTTATGGCTTTGATGTAATGAGAACGTGCCACTTGAGGATTATTCAGGACAAAAACACAGTATTCCCCACGATAATACTCGTAATTTTTATCGGTTTCATCGCAAAAAGACATGGCTCTCTTTAGATAATCCTTTGCTTTTAAACGATGTATAGGAGTATAGGCTTTATCATTGCAGAAGTCTGCCCAATAGGTGTGAATGCGGAAGAGAGAAAAGTAATATTCAAAGCGTTGCGCCCTATCAAGTGCCGTTGTATCCACTTGTTCTATCTCGTGAACAGCCTCACTATATAAGCCACCAATAGACAATAGTTCAGCCTTTCGTATTATATTGCTATTGTAATAATAGGTATTCTGTGTCTCTTGTGCTAGCTTGATTCCTTTGTTCAAATACGTCATAGCCGAGTCAAACTGGAAAACATAGTATTCTTCAATCAGTTGTTCGTAGGTCTGCAGACGTTTAAGAGCATTCTCATTGGTTGTGAGATGCTGCTTTAGTCGGTTGATATCTTTGTTTTTATTATTGATAAGTACATCACGTTGCTCCAAAAGATTGTCCAACTTTTGTCGTAACTGTTGCATCTTGTTGCCAGCGAACAATGTCGTTGCCAGCAGCAAGAAGAGTGTATATAAGAATAGTCTTTTCATCGTTAAATCACTATTGAGTACAAAGATAATACTTTCATTGGAAATAGAGGATATCTACTTAAAGAAAATATTATTATTAATTAAATAGCTGTTAATAAGTTATTTATGGTTAATAATAAGATAAGATTATCTACTTGAGCACTACTATTGACTATCACTTCTACTCTTTTTTACTATCTTTGCATAAAATCAAATAATTACTCTTACAATCTTTAAATAGAAATTAATAACCATTTTATACTTTAACAAAACAATGAAGAAAACCAATATTGCCCTTATTGGGCTACTGATGGGTTGGGCAAGCATTGCGAATGCGCAGACAGTAAAGTCTCCGAACGGCAATGTCGCAGTGACCTTCTCATTGACAGAAAACGGAGTGCCTACTTATGAGATGACTTATAAAGGTAAGGCAGTTGTCAAACCTTCACGCTTAGGTTTGGAATTAGCTAAGAACAAGCATGCCAGCAAAGGTATGGAAGAAACCAGCCTTATGGATGGTTTTGAGAAAACAGGTACCAAGACAACGACTTTCGATGAGACTTGGAAACCTGTTTGGGGTGAAACTGCTACCATTCGTAACCATTATAACGAGTTGGAAGTAGACCTCAATCAGCCAAGCAGCAAGCGTAA
>CAMUQM010000052.1 GCA_947095945.1 uncultured Prevotella sp. | reverse complement strand
ACCAATGCACCATGTAGTACACCCCAAACAACAAAGTTCAACGATGCACCATGCCAAAGTCCGCAAGCCGTCATAGCCACCATTTGGTTGAGATACATACGAAGTGTTCCCTTTTGGTTTCCCCCAAGTGAAATGTAAACGTAGTCGCGAATCCACGTTGATAACGAGATATGCCAACGACGCCAAAAATCAGTCATAGAGTCGGCTGTAAGCGGCGCATTGAAGTTCATTGGAATCTTAAATCCAAGAAGCAAAGCAATACCGATTGCCATATCAGAATAACCCGAGAAGTCACAGTAAATCTGGATGCAATAGCCATAAAGACCAAGAAGTACCTCTCCACCTGAGAAGAGTGTTGGGTTATCAAAGATACGATCCATAAAGTTCTGTGAGATATAATCAGAAATAACAGCTTTCTTAAAAAGACCAATAATAATAAAGAATACTCCTTGAGCAAACATCTCACGGCTGATATGCAATGGTTTACGAATCTGTGGACCGAAGTCGGTTGCACGAGTAATCGGACCAGCAAGAAGCGTTGGGAAGAAGCTGACGTAGAAAGCGTAGTCAAGAAGTGACTCCATTGGTTCAGCCTTCTTTCTGTATATGTCTACAACGTATGAAATTGTCTTAAAGGTATAGAAGCTAATTCCTACTGGTAAGAAGATGTCCCAAGGCTGGAAGTTACCACCTATCATCTGGGTTATCATTCCTGCAAAGAAGTTGGTGTACTTGAAGTAAGCCAACAAACCAAGATCTATCAACAGTGTCAGAGCCAACCACAACTTAGGATGCTTTCCCTTAGCAACTCGTCGTGCAATATAGAAGTCACTGATCGTCACGATGAGCAACAGCAGGAAATAGAAGCTACTGCTCTTATAGAAGAAATAATAAGAGAAGAGTGTTACAAAGAGAAGTCTTCCATCAACCTTATTTCGTAGACAGTAATAACCTATCATAAAGATAAGGAAGATAAAGAGGAATGCCCCTGATGAGAAGAGCAGCGGTTCACGAGGATTATAGAGCAAAATGTCAGCTACCTTCGTAAAATCAAGGCTTGAGACATACGACTCTATATTATGTAGGAAGACTTTTAATATAGCCATAAACTGGCTGAATAAATTACTTATATCCATCTGTTTCTATGTTGTACTAATAAATATTTACTGTTCAGCTAATTTCTCACGTCTTGCATAATTCTTCTGTCCTGCAACAATAGACTTGAAAATACGCTCGCTGACATATTTTCCACCTTTATAATTAATGTGTACATAATCTTTAGTACCCATTTCCTGTTCGTCTACAATACGCATCATTGTACCAGCCCCTCCCATAGCACGGAAAAGATTATAGAAACCGACATGACAATCGGCTGCAAGTTGTTCTTGATAGCCTACCAACATCTCAACCCCTTTCATTGTTCCATCAGGTGAAGTCTTTGAACCTCGGTCTGGACTACCTATAATAAGGATGCTTGTTTCTGGGAAGCACTTATGGAAAAGGTCTACAACAAGTTTCATCTCGCTCATGTACTTCTTCAGGCGTTCAGGTGTTGTTTCAGCATCAACTGCATTGACACCAAACTGGAAAACGATGAGATCATACGGACGAACTTGGGCAAACTCTTTCAACATCTGTTCAGGAAGTTTTGCCAATGTTGTACCAGAAGAGCCACGCATACTGAAGTTATCAAGAACGATACCTTCGAGTCCCTCTTGTGATGTACCAAAGAGAACAGTATTAGAACCATCCACCTTAATAGTGGCATGAGAAGTAACACCATCCATCTTTACAGCTTGTACTTCTGCAGATGGATTGACACGCTGCGTACTTGTCTTACCACCATCTATCTCAAAGGTTACATTAGCACCACCCTTTGAACGTAGGTATAGCCATGTGCTTGGCCACTTCTCTGTAAGTGGGTATTCATGAGACAAAGAGAAAGGGGCATACGACATTGTTGCTTGTCCATTCATCGTATAATAACGCTCAGCAATACCAGCCTGATTAACATCATAGCTTGCAGGTTTCTTAACCATGTGTTCGGTAAGTCCCGTAAACTTCTTATCTACAGTGTGCTTATATTGGTCAAGATCGTTACCCGCATCAATCCATCCTACACCATAACCTCCATAATGTTTCTGGAGATGTTCACGTAAATCTGCTAACAAAATATCACCTTCGATAAACGAATCGCCGAAATAAGCAATACGAACAGGACGACCAATCACCTGTTTCTGAGCCAACAAATTAAGTTGACTGTAGAAATGATCAAGTCCGCCAGATTTACCAGCAGAATAGTCAACAATACGTTCTGTACCCTTAGGCCACTCTTCCTTAAAATCAATAACATTACCATCTTTATCGTACGCTACTACAGCTGAAGGGTTCTTAGGTGAAGGAATCACGTCCTCAAGCACTTTCTTCTTTTGTGCAAGATCACTTAATATATCAATCTCACGTAGTTTCGTATCTCCTATCTTAAAGGTAGGCAGGAAATGAAGCAGAAAAAGGAACAATGCTACTAACAATGTCAGTAGCAAGGTCTTATATGTATTATCTTTCATTTATTAATTATCTTTTACTAGAATACATTTCTTATTGAAAATGCATAAAAACATAGTATACTGAATATCAACTTTAAGACAAAGAAAGAGAGCTTAGTTCTTCATCCAATAGTTTGACACCTTTCAGCGTACAATAAGCACGAATAAAGAACAATATACCAACGTGTGCCAGCTCCTTTACATTATACTTCTTATAAAGATATTGATTTATAATAGCATGTTGTAATGCAACCGTCAACGTACGAACAATGTCATAGTTTAAATTAGAAAGGAACAAACCTTCATCAATACCACGCTGTATAAAAGTATGGGCATCGGTTTCCCTTTCTTCACGTAGACTACGTACATAAGCAAGCAACTCTGGATACTTGTGGATTTCCTCGAAGAAAAGAGGATTAATCTGACTAAACTCCTCAAGACGAAAACGGCAGATTTCTATAATTATATTAATTACATTCAATCCTGTTTTGGCAATCTCGTCCATCCGTCGTTTCTCTCTCTGCTTATCATGTCGAACTACTTCTAAAAGTAGTTCTTCTTTGTTGCTATATATCTCGTAGAGCGTACGCTTTGATATCTTGAGTTCGTTGGCAATATCATCCATCTTGACACACCTTATTCCATGCTTATGGAAAAGGTCTATGGCAGCAATGAGAATTCTCTCTTTAAGTTCTTGCCGATAAGTGGTTTCTGTAGCTATATTATGCATTAAACTTTATTTTTGCGACAAAATTACAAAAAACTTTCATAATGACATCTGTTTTAGAGTGGATTTTACTAACTTTGTAAGTCAAATATACATATTTTACAATATTAAAAGTAAAAAGATTAACTATGGTCAAGGTAACAAAAGAAGCCGCTTTGGAATATCACAACAACGGTCGTCCCGGCAAAATTGAAGTAACGCCTACAAAACCTTATAGTACACAGACTGACCTTAGTCTGGCATATTCGCCTGGTGTGGCATACCCATGCTTAGAAATTCAGCAGAATCCAGACGACGTATATAAATACACCGATAAAGGTAATTTGGTTGCTGTTATCAGTAATGGTACAGCCGTTTTAGGACTGGGTAACATCGGTGCTATGAGTGGTAAGCCAGTTATGGAAGGTAAGGGCTTGCTGTTTAAGATATATGGTGGGATTGATGTATTCGATATAGAAGTAGATGAACAGGATCCAGACAAGTTCTGTGAGGCCGTTGAAAAGATTGCACCAACCTTTGGTGGTATCAATCTTGAGGATATCAAGGCGCCTGAGTGTTTTGCCATTGAAGAGCGTTTGAAGCGAACACTTGACATCCCTGTTATGCATGATGACCAACACGGAACGGCTATCATCTCTGCTGCTGGATTGAAAAATGCACTGGAAGTAGCAGGCAAGAACATTGCTGATGTGAAGTTAGTTGTCAATGGTGCTGGTGCTGCGGCTATCTCATGTACGAAGTTGTATATGGCTTTAGGTCTGAAGAAAGAGAATATCGTAATGCTTGATTCAAAGGGCGTTATAACTTCTGAATCAAAAAATCTCACACCACAAAAAGCTCTTTTCGCTACAGATAGACGTGATGTCCATACCTTAGAGGAAGCAATTAAGGGAGCTGACGTATTCGTAGGCTTGTCAAAAGGTAACATTCTTACGCAGGATATGATTCGTTCGATGAACGATAATCCAATCGTATTCGCATTGGCTAACCCTGTTCCTGAGATATCATACGAAGATGCTATTGCTGCACGTCCTGATGTAATCATGTCAACAGGTCGTTCTGACTACCCTAACCAGATTAATAATGTAATCGGTTTCCCATACATTTTCCGCGGTGCATTGGATGTTCACGCCAAGGCAATTAATGAGGAAATGAAGATGGCTGCCGTACTGGCTATTGCGGATTTGGCAAAGCAGACTGTACCAGATGTTGTTAATGAGGTTTATCATGTGAACGACCTCACATTCGGTCCTAAATACTTTATACCAAAGCCTGTCGATCCACGACTGATTACGGAAGTTAGTGCTGCTGTTGCTAAGGCTGCTATGGATAGTGGTGTTGCTCGCACGCCTATCAAGGATTTCAAGGCGTATAAGCAGAACTTGCTTCAAATGTTAGGTCAAGAAACAAAGTTGACTCATACACTCCATGCTACTGCGGCACAGCACCCACAGCGTATTGTATTTGCTGAGGGCGGGCATCAAACGATGATGAAGGCGGCTGTACAAGCTAAGCAGGAAGGAATCTGTGTACCTATTCTTTTGGGAAACCCAGACCGTTTGAAGCGTGTTGCCAATCGTTTGAAGCTTGATATCTCAGATATAGAAATTGTTGATATGCGTGCCGACAAGGAGCAGGGACGTCGTGCAACATATGCAAAGCACTTAGCTGAAAAGCGTGCACGTGAGGGCTACACTTTCGATGAGGCATACGATAAAATGTATGAACGTAACTATTTTGGTATGTCAATGGTTGAAAATGGCGATGCTGATGCGTTTATTACAGGTCTTTATACCAAATACAGCAATACAATTAAGGTTGCAAAAGATGTCATAGGTATTCGTCCAGAGTATAAACACTTTGGTACTATGCATATTCTAAATACAAAGAAGGGTGTTTTCTACATAGCAGACACACTGATTAATCGTCACCCTGATGCAGAAGTATTAGCTGACATTGCAAAGCTGGCTACTAATTCAGTAAGGTTCTTTAATGATAAGCCTACAATAGCAATGCTCTCCTACTCTAACTTTGGTTCTGATAAGGAAGGCTCTCCACTGAAGGTACATACAGCTGTTGAAAAGTTGCAAAAAGAATATCCAAATATGGCTATAGATGGTGAAATGCAAGTTAATTTTGCATTGAATAAAGAACTGCGTGACGAAAAGTTTCCATTCACTCGCTTAAAGGGATTAGATGTAAACACGCTTATCTTCCCAGACTTATCTTCTGCCAACAGTGGTTATAAACTTTTGCAGGCATTGAGTCCAGAAGCTGAGGTTATTGGTCCTATCCAGATGGGGCTTAACAAACCTATCCACTTCACGGACTTTGAGTGCTCGGTACGTGACATTGTAAACATCACAGCCGTTGCAGCTATTGATGCTTACGTAGAGAAAGTAAAGAAGAATTCACTATAAAATAATAGTACTGTCTGGTAAAAGTTAAATAGCATACACTTTCATGAGGGGTTTCTTTGAGATAGATAATATAGCATTATCATTGAAAGAGTAAATCTTTTCATCAAGTAAGCTTTGTTTGCTTGTGGTAGTATAGCTTTTTATTAACATAAAGTTGATTCCACTTTGGCAGCAAATAGCAAGGTATTTAACACTTAGCACCATTGGTGTTTACCAACAACACAACACGTGTTGAGCATCAACACAACTTGTGACGAACATCAACACGTCAACTAAAAGTAGAAAGAAAGGTTCTTTATAATATATAGTAGAACACTAACTTAATACGGACAATGTTAGTAGGACTGTATAAGTAAATAGTAAAAGCAGGATACCAAGCGATATCCTGCTTTTGTTTTCTAATTCATTGACCTTTAATCAGGCATAGTCTTATATTATTGCATTCAAATAGTAGAATATAAACACATTCTACTCAATTAAAGAGTTTGATAGTCTCGAGAGTAACGCAACATCTGTTCTGTGTATGACTCCGAATAATCAACTGTAACATCAATCATCTCACCAAGTTCATTATAAACTGGCTTTAGAATAGGATTGATGAAGCCTTTATAAGGTGCAATATTCAAACCTTCATATCGGCGGAGTACCTCTGCATGAAGCACTGGGTCAAGATTAATAGCATACTTCTCAACTAATGTTCGTGCTGTCTCAAAGTCACCTTCACTCTTAATGCGCTGTATCTCGGCAAGCTGATTAGCAAAGATATTACGCAAAGCTTTATAATCATTAATACAAACAAAAGTCTTAGGTTCATTTGTTGTTTTGTCTTCACAAGTAACAAGTTCAACAACATTATTTTCTTTACCCAACTCCATTGCCCATTGTGTTATAAGTGCACGATTCTGCATGTGTGACTCTTCTATCTGCTTACCGAGTTTTATGCGAACTTGCTGTGTAAGCAGACCATTCATCATATAGCTGTAATACTGTGCTTTATAAGCCTCTTTACTCTCTAATAGTCCAAGCTCTAAAAGTTTCTGATCAGCTATATAATATAATCCAAAGAGATCAGCACGAGCCTCTTCTATGGTATTACCATAGTTCTTCAGCGCATCAGGGTCTGTATCCGGTAATAAGCATCCACTTCCATGACCTAAGCACTCATGAAGATCTGTATGTAGATTATCCGTTTTATCAGCATATAAATCCAACAACTTACGAGTATCAGTATCAATGACAAACTCCTCACGAAATCCATTACCCTTAGCAGCCATATCGTATGCATGAGTAAGATTAGAAATAGTTACACTCTTTGAACCATGCTCTGCACGAATCCAATCTGCATTTGGTAAATTAATTCCAATTGCTGAAGCTGGATACTCGTCTCCACCTAACATTGCAGCACATACAACATTGGCTGTAACACCTTTCACAACCGATTTGCGGAATAGAGGATTAACAGGTGAGTGGTCTTCAAACCATTGTGCATTAGCAGATATTGCCTGCGTACGATGAGTAGCTTCAAGGTCTTTATACTCAACTATGCCTTCCCAAGAACCTTTCAAACCCATTGGGTCACCATAAACTTCGATAAAACCATTAATAAAGTCTATGCGACCTTCTTGCTCACGCAACCACTCAATAGAATAAACATCGAAATCATGTAAATCACCTGTTTCATAATAGCGGATTAACAGATTGATTACATTTAATTGCTGATCATTTTCAACAAAGTCTTTAGCACGATTCAACCAGTATATAATCTTTTCAATAGCAGCGCCATATTTGCCATCTATTTTCCAAACATCTTCACGGATAGAATCACCTTCTTTTACAAGAGTAGAATTTAACCCATAAGATGGAGCTTCATTTACAGGTCCTTCTTGCTTTAATTTAGCATAGAATTCTTCAACCTCATGCTGGGAAACTCCGTCATAATAATTACATGCAGAAGAGCGTACAATATCCTTTCCATCCGCCTTATCAACTCTCTTTGGAAGAATTGTTGGATCAAAGATTACAGGACAAATTTCATCAAGTAATGATTTAGTAGTCTCCCCTTCTTTAAGAGAAAGTTGTTTAGAATCAATCGCTAAGACCTTGTTACGAAAAAAGACTTCAGAGAACAAGGGAGAGAACTTATCACAAGCATAATGATGATAAATGCCACTGGCAAACCAAACGTGCTTCAGATATTCTTCTAAAGCACGAAAATTATTATCTAATCGATCACCATTATAGTTCAAATAAACAGCCTCAAGTGTCTTTCTAATACGGAGGTTGTATTTGCCAAACTGGTCAAAAGTTATATCACGTCCAAATAGTGTTGCTTCTGACAGGCAATAAATCAACTGTTTTTGGCGAGTTGTCAGTGTTTCGAAATCCGAAAGCCGATATCGTAGCATTTGTATATCGGCAAACCGTTCATCCTGAAAGTTAAAAGTCTCTTCTCCTATTGATTCTATCATTTCTTTATTATTTATTTAAGTGGTTTTCTCAAACGCACTTCTTCTGAAGAGGGTTGTGCCAAATGGCGCATTCTATAATCACGTGGAGTGACACCATTTAGCCTATAGAAAGAAGCATAAAAAGACTGCCTATTAGAGAAGCCTACCATATCGCTAATATCTTCCATATTCAGCTCTTGATAACGCTTGTCAACCAAAAGTGCCATTGCTTCCTCTATTCGGAATTTGTTTACAAAAGACGTGTAGTTCATGTGAAATCGAACATTAACTACAGCTGAGATGTAGCGCGTATTAGTTCCTAAGTCCTCAGCAAGTTGCTTGGCAGAGTAATTCTTGTCTTTGTAACGTTGCTGAATAAGAATGATATTAAGGATTTTCTCCTTTAAATCATCCATTAATTGCGGACTGACCAAACTACGGTAGGATGCTACCTTCTCTTTTTTTTCTGTTAAATTGTACTTAGCCATAATCCGTGTATTTTTAGTTACCTATTCTGTTATTACACTGCAAATATAACATAATTAATTAAGAATGTCAAGTTAAAAGCAAGTTTTTTAATATCTATTAGTTATTAAATTTCACAAATATTTTATTACATTCCAATATATTCATGTAGAAATTATTTACAAATATGACCTTAACATCTTTTTATACAAAGCGTTTCCGATTTATATTACTTACGCTCTTCTTTACATAAAAGATGTTTTACACAATGCAAACCTTATCCACCTATATTTATTATTTTTTAACCTTAAACCGTCACAAATGTTACCTAATTGGCTTTTATTTATCTATAATTTTGCATTCAAAATAACATTATAGAAATAAAATATAGAACTAAGAAACATGACAGAGAACAAAATGTTCTGTTTCCAATGTCAGGAAACAGCAAAGGGCAGCGGGTGTACCATTCAAGGTGTTTGCGGTAAAAAAGCAGAAACAAGCCGTTGGCAAGATTTATTACTTGGCGTCGTAAGAGGTGTAGCAACAATTGCTGATTCACTCCGTAATGCAAATATTGCAACAAGTCAGGAAGTTGGAGATTATATCGTTGATGCACTTTTCGCAACGATTACCAATGCCAACTTTGATGATCAGGCTATATTAAACAAGGTAGACAACGGAGTACGCATCAAACGTGAGTTGCTTGCACTTGCAAAAGAAAAGAACGTAACATTGCCAGACTATCAAGAAGTAAACTGGGGTGGTGAGAAAGCAGACTACGAGGCTGAGGGTGATCGTGAGGGTGTTCTCCGTACTGAAAATGAAGACCTCCGTTCATTGAAGGAGTTGACTGTGCTTGGCTTGAAGGGTATGGCTGCATATTACGAACATGCTTCACGTCTCAACGAACGTAACGAAGAAATTATCGCATTCATAGAAAAGGCACTTGCTATCGTTTCTAGCCCTGCAGCAGACATGGACACCTTGTTAGCTACAGTTATGGAAACAGGTAAGTTCGGTGTTGATGCAATGGCATTACTTGATAAGGCTAACACACAGGCATACGGTAATCCAGAACTTACAAAGGTAAATATTGGTACAGGTAGCCATCCAGGTATTCTTATCTCTGGTCACGACTTGAAGGATATCGAGCAGCTTTTAGAGCAGACAGAGGGAACTGGAGTAGATGTTTACACCCACGGAGAGATGCTCCCAGCTCACTATTATCCACAGTTGAAGAAGTATAAGCACCTCGTTGGAAACTACGGTAACGCATGGTGGAAGCAGAAGGAAGAGTTTGAGACTTTTAATGGTCCTATCGTCTTCACTACCAACTGTATTGTACCTCCTTCACCAAAAGCAAGCTATAAGGACCGTGTATTCACAACAAACGCAACAGGCTTCCCGGGTTGGAAGCATATCCTTGCTGATGAAAATGGTCACAAAGACTTCTCTGAGGTAATCGAAATCGCTAAGACTTGCGAAGCTCCAACTGCTATCGAACAGGGTGAAATCATAGGTGGATTTGCTCATGCACAGGTTTTTGCATTAGCAGATCAGGTTGTTGAGGCTGTTAAGAGTGGTGCTATCCGTAAGTTCGTTGTAATGAGTGGATGTGATGGTCGTATGAAAAGCCGTGATTACTACACAGAGTTTGCAGCTCAGTTGCCAAAGGATACTGTCATCTTGACAAGTGGTTGTGCTAAGTTCAAATACAACAAGCTGAACCTCGGTGATATCAATGGTATTCCACGTGTATTGGATGCTGGTCAATGTAATGACTCTTATTCATGGGCTGTTGTAGCATTGAAGTTAAAAGAAATTTTTGGTGCAAATGACATCAACGATCTTCCAATTGAATTTAATATTGCATGGTATGAGCAGAAAGCAGTTATCGTACTGCTTGCCCTACTCTACCTTGGCATCAAGAATATCCATATTGGTCCAACATTACCAGCATTCGTTTCTCCAAACGTTCTAAACGTATTGGTTGAAAACTTTGGTCTTGGTGGTATCACATCTGTTGAAGAAGACCTCAAAAATATGGTAGGATAAATTAATTAATCACAATAGCTAAACTTAGAGAGGGTGTGTCAAAATGCAAATTAATAACTTGACAACTTTCAAACTATAAGTGT
>CAMUQM010000051.1 GCA_947095945.1 uncultured Prevotella sp. | reverse complement strand
TGGATTCGTTGAGGCTGGTAACGCATGGACAGAGACAAGTAAGTTCAATCCATTTAATATGAAGCGTTCTGCTGGTCTTGGTGTTCGTATCTTCCTCCCAATGGTGGGTATGATGGGTATCGACTGGGCTTACGGCTTCGACAAGGTATTTGGTACAAAGGGCGGCAGCCAGTTCCACTTCATCCTTGGACAGGAGTTTTAGTTTAGTTGACGAGTTGACAAGTGAACAGGTTGACAAGTTACTTGCGACGTGGACTGGAGATTTTGTTTAGTTGACGAGTAGACAAGTTGACGAGTGAACGAGTTGCTTGCAGCAATAAATTAAGTGAGTATCGGTAATCATAATTGTGAATTATGAATTTTGAATTATGAATTAAAAGAGATGAAGAAGAATATTTTTAAGAGTGTATTGCGATATGTTTTACCTCTTTACCTTTTTACTCTTTTACCTTTAACAGCTTCTGCACAGAAGTTTGCACTGATTGATATGGAGTATATCCTCAAGAATGTGCCAGCTTACGAGCGTGCAAATGAGCAGTTAAATCAGGTAAGTAAGAAGTGGCAGGCTGAGGTTGAGGCACTCAACACAGAGGCTTCTACGATGTATAAGAATTATCAGAACGAGGTAGTCTTCCTTTCTCAGGACCAGAAGAAGAAGAAACAGGAGGCGATTATGGCTAAGGAAAAGCAGGCTTCTGACCTTAAACGTAAGTACTTCGGTCCAGAGGGTGAGCTCTTCAAGAAGCGTACCAGTCTGATTACTCCTATACAAGATGAGATTTACAACGCTGTGAAGGATATCTCTGACCAGCGTGGTTACAGCTTGGTAATCGATCGTTCAAGTAATGCTGCTGGTATTATCTATGGTTCGCCAAAGGTAGATATCAGTAATGAGGTGCTACAGAAGTTGGGGTATTCTTATCAGTAAGGAATTTGGAAGAAGCTGGATATCCTAGCAGTCCTAGACACCCTAGTAGTCCTAACTAACCTAGTATTCCTAGGGACCCTATGAATACTATCACCGCAGATAAAAAGCAAAATAATAAACAATTAAACAATAAAAAGAAATGAAAAAGTTATTTTTGATGTTGATGCTCTGTGCACCAATGACATTGTTCGCACAGAAGTTTGGTCACCTTGACTCACAGGCTCTCCTCCAATCACTCCCAGAGGCTACAGCTGTTCAGAGTAAGTTGGAAGCTAAGGGTAAGGAGTATCAGAAGCAGCTCGAAGACATGCAGGCAGAATTGCAGCGTCAGGCAGAGGCATACGACAAGTCTAAGAGCACTATGAACGCTACAAAGCAGGCTGAGACAGAGAAGAACTTGCAGGATATGTACAGCAAGATCCAGCAGACTGCTCAGGACAATCAGAAGGCTTTCAACGAGGAGCAGCAGAAGCAGCTCGGCCCTGTTCTTGAGAAGGTTCGTAACGCTATCGCAGCTGTTGCAAAGGCTGGTAACTACGTTTACATCATGGAGAAGGCTGCTGGTCAGCCATTATATATCAACGAGGCACTCAGCAAGGATATCACTGCAGAGGTAAAGGCTCAGTTGGCTAAGATGAAGTAAAACATTACGGGTGCCTTTGCCCCGTGGTCGATTCTCCTTGAATTAGTGGTCTTTTAAGCTTTTGGGATAGGCAAGTATTCCTGTTATGGCTCGTCTTTGAGAGTCTATCATTACGATAACTCGGAATTATTTTCATGACAAGAAGAATTTATTTACGTGAAAAGAAAAATTTCTTTTCATGAAAAAAAATATTTTTCTTCATGAAAAGAATTTAGAAAAGATAGCCGAAGGGGTCGGAAAAGAGCTTTTCCAATCAACGAACTAACACTGTTTCTGAGGAGATAAAAGGGTGAGGTCACCGCACGGATATATGTTCTTGCGATGATCTCATTTTTGTTTTTATATTGTAGAGATAATAAAAGAAATAATGAAAAAACTATTCTTTTCCCTCGTTTTCATGCTTTTGCCACTCTTGGCAGCAGCACAACAGAGTGCGCCTGCATTCAAGTTTGCTTACTTTAGCTACGATAAGGTGTTTCATGCAATGGCTGACTATGCCACTGCAACACGCAGTTTTAACGAGTTGAAGGCAAAGTATGATGCTGAAACAAAGCGTTCAGTAGAGGATTTCAATAGCCGTTATGAAGACTTCCTTGAGGTACAGCGTAAGTTGGAACCATCTATCCTTCGCAAACGACAGGCTGAATTAGAGGAACTGATGGAGCGTAACATTGCCTTCCGTAAGGAGTCTGAACGATTACTGAAAAAGGCAGAAGAGGATATCTACGCACCTGTTCGCACAAAGTTGAACAACGCTGTACGTCAGATGGGTAAGGAAAGCGATTATGCTTTCATTCTGAATACAGATAACAATAGTGTCCCATTCGTTAATACAGCGATGGGAGAAGATGTTACAGAGGCTTTGATAGCTGCCTTGAAATAAAAGACTTTACCCGCAGAAAAGGCTTTGCTTGGGTGGTGCGGATGCTCAGCACAAAGCGTACTGGGCATCCGCACAGGATGTGCGGAGTGTCCGCACCAATCTGTATGTGGTGATATCAGACGACGATTAATTGTAATTTAAAAGACTAATGACAAAGTATTCTAAACAGCCGGGACCTATCGGTATCTTCGACTCTGGGTATGGTGGACTAACCATTCTGCATGGTATTCGTCAGCTACTCCCAGAATACGACTATCTTTACTTGGGCGATAATGCGCGTGCTCCCTATGGTTCACGTTCCTTTGACGTGGTCTATCAGTTCACACGTCAGGCTGTGATGAAACTCTTCGAGCTCGGTTGCCAGTTGGTTATCTTAGGTTGTAACACTGCTTCTGCCAAAGCTCTGCGTACGATTCAGCAGAACGACCTGCCTAATCTCGACCCAGATAGAAGAGTGTTGGGCGTAATTCGCCCTACGGCAGAGGTGATAGGAAAACTCACACACTCACGTCATGTGGGTGTGTTGGCTACAGAAGGAACCATTAAGAGTAATAGTTATAACCTTGAAATACAAAAGCTGTGGGAGGATGTAAAGGTTACAGGCGTTCCTTGTCCACTCTGGGTGCCTATCATTGAGAACAATGAGGCAGACAGCCCCGGTGCTGATTACTTCGTGAAAAAACGTCTTGACCATATCATGCGACTCGATCCACAGATTGATACGCTCATTCTTGGCTGCACGCATTATCCTATCCTCATGCCGAAGATATTGAAGCATGTGCCACGAGGCGTGCGCATTGTTCCACAGGGAGAGTATGTTGCAGAGAGTCTGCAAGACTATTTCCGTCGTCATCCGGACATGGATGCACATTGTACGAAGGAAGGTACAGTGAAGTATTACACCACAGAAAACCCAGAAAAATTCAAGGAAACGGCACGTATCTTCCTACATGAGCAGGTTAATGTAGAGCATGTAGACTTGGAATAAGCCCGAATAGGCAATAAAACAGCCTGTTGAGTCGTTAGATAAGAACAAAAAAGTAAAAGATGAAAAAGTTATCTATATTGTTTTTTCTGTCAGCCATTATGATGATGGCAGCTTGCTCTGATGATGATACTTTCACAACATCACGAAGCAATCTGCTCTCTTTCTCGACAGACACACTACGACTTGACACCACATTCTCTAACGTTCCGACTCCTACTAAGATTTTTTGGGTGTATAATAAGTCGGGTGATGGATTGCGACTGACCAATGTTCGTCTGGCGCAAGGTAATCAGACTGGTTTCCGTGTGAATGTAGACGGTGTTGAACTCTCGGCTGCCAATGGCTATCAGGTTCGTGATTTGGAAGTACGTAACAAGGATAGTATTCAGGTGTTTGTTGAAATGACGTCTCCGCTTAATAATGCAACCACTCCGCAAGAAGTAGCAGATAACCTCGTTTTTACGCTTGAAAGTGGTGTGCAACAGAAGGTGAACCTACGTGTCTATAGCTGGGATGCAGAGTTGATAAAGGGACGTAAGATTGCAACGAATACTACTTTGAGCAGTACGAAACCGATTGTTTTCCAAGATACATTGAAGGTGGAAGCAGGTGCAACACTGACAATCCCAGCTGGAACAACAGTTTACTTCTCTCAAAAAGCAGCGCTTGATGTATATGGAACACTGCGTTGTGAGGGTACAGCAGCTAATCCTGTGACGTTGCGTGGCGACCGATTGGATAAGATGTTTAAGTATCTTCCTTACGACAGGGTTAGTGGTCAGTGGCAGGGAGTGCGCATCCATAAGGATAGTTACGACAATGTACTGACCCATACGGATATCCATTCGACTTATAATGGTATTCTCTGCGATACGGCAACATCGACTCGTACGAAGCTGACACTCGCTAATTCTACCATTCATAACTGTCAGGGCTATGGTTTGCAAGCTATCAACTGCAAGATTATAGCTTATAACACTCAGTTCTCGAATACGCTGATGGACTGTGCTTCCTTTGTGGGTGGTGAGGTGACTTTGACACATTGTACTTTCGCACAGTTCTATCCTTTCGATAGTAACCGTGGTGCAGCGTTGAGCTTTGGTAATCATATTAACAACAAGGACTATCCACTTCAAACTTTCCATGTCGTCAACTCGCTTGTGACGGGATATGCAGATGATGTGCTTATGGGTGGTAACAAGGATGGTGTTACAGCCAACTATCAGTTCTATAATTGTATTCTTCGTACGCCAAAGCCTAAGGATACGGCTCTGTTAGCACGTTTCACAGATGTCATTTGGGAGAATAGTAAGGATTATCCTGATGGTGGTTCAAAGCAGTTTGTGCTGGTAGATGCTGACAAACAGAAGTATGATTTTCATTTGAAGAAGGCTGAGAAAGGAGAAAAATATCCTGCGATTGATGCTGGTCTTGTCCTCGGTGACCCTCGTTTTGCAACTGATCATGATGGTAAGCAGCGTGATAGTAAGCCAGACATTGGCTGTTATGAGCTGATTACTAATTAAGGTTATTAGGCTAATCAGGCTAATTGGGCATATAAGCCTAATAGGGCTAATGAGCCTAATAACCCCCCACCAACAATAATAAATATCAAATATGAAAACAATAGACATAAGCATTAAGATTGGTTTTTGCCAAGTAGAGGAACTCTCTACGGCTGATCAGCACCTCATTCAAAGAGCTGTTGAGGCAACTGGTAATAGTTATTCTCCTTATAGCCGCTTCCGTGTTGGAGCCGCATTGTTGCTTGCTGATGGTAAAGAAGTTATTGGAGCAAATCAGGAGAATGCTGCTTTTCCATCAGGCTTATGCGCAGAACGCTCTGCTATCTTTGCTGCTCAGTCTGTCTATCCAGACCAAGCTGTCACTACCCTTGCCATTGCTGCGGCTAATGAGTATGGCTTGATGCGCGACCCGATAGTCCCTTGTGGAGCCTGTCGTCAGGTTATTTTGGAGATAGAAGACCGTTATAAGCAGCCTATTCGTATTCTTCTTTATGGTACGAATGGCGTATATGTTATCAATAGTGTAAAGGACTTGTTACCTCTCCAATTTATAGGAGAATCGATGAAGTAGTCCGTTCACACTTTTAAGAATAAAGTTATGGATTATTTACCAAAAGACCCTGCGATATTGGTAAGCAGTGTAAACATGTTACTTCGTGATGAAGAGTTTGACACTTTGGAGTCACTCTGTTACCATTTCAATGAAGATGTAGAGAAACTTAAAGCCTATTTACACGAGGCTGGCTATGTATATAGCGCAGAACAGCATCAGTTTCGCCCAATAGGCTTTGATGATTGAAAAAACAGCAAGTAGATAAACAAAGCACGCCATGCAGGATTTCATGGCGTGCTTTGTTTATGTGTTCTATATGTTTCCCCACTATTCTTCAGCGAGAGGAAGCACTCTTTTCTGTATTTCAGAGCCTTTTAAGACTTGCGACAACCGTCTCTTATATAACCACGGCAGTACCAGAACAGGTGACCATGAGCATAGATCCACCCTGTCCGACGGTCTCATAATCGAGATCGATACCAACAATAGCGTTGGCACCAAGCACTTCTGCACGTTGCATCATTTCCAGAATGGAGGTTTCTTTGCCTTCACGCAGCACCTTTTCATAGGATCCGCTACGTCCACCTATGAAGTCCCTGATGCCAGCAAGGAAGTCTTTTAGGAAGTTAGCACCGATAATTGTTTCTCCTGTGACAATTCCTTTATACTCTTTGATAGGACGACCTTCAATGGTTGGGGTTGTTGTAATAATCATAATCTTTTGTCAGTATTGATAATATAATTGATATGTAGTCTTATTACTTGATGTCTTACAAATACATGACAAAGATAATAAAAATTCTATGTAGACGCATCATGGCTGACAATTATTTTGTAATTTTGCATCATTAAGATATAAATAACGGATTATGCAAGACTTAGTTATTTACAATACACTGCATCGTAAGAAGGAACTCTTCCAACCGATTGCAGCACCTAACGTGGGAATGTATGTCTGTGGACCAACTGTTTATGGCGATCCACACCTCGGACACGCACGCCCTGCTATCACCTTTGATATTCTTTTCCGCTATTTGAAACACATAGGATACAAGGTTCGTTATGTTCGTAACATCACGGACGTTGGTCATTTGGAGCATGATGCTGACGAAGGTGACGACAAAATCGAGAAGAAAGCACGTCTTGAGCAGTTGGAGCCAATGGAGATTGCGCAGCACTATACCAACCGTTACCATGATGCTATGCGTTCGCTCAACGTTCTCCCACCAAGTATTGAGCCACATGCTACAGGTCATATCATTGAGCAGGAAGAAGTTGTTAAGCAGATTCTTGCCAATGGCTATGCCTATGAAAGCAATGGAAGTATCTATTTTGATGTGGAGAAATACGACAAGGACCACCACTATGGCGTTCTTTCTGGTCGTAACATCACTGATATGATTAATAACTCACGTGAGTTGGCAGGCGTTGATGAAAAGCGAAATCAGATTGACTTCGCCCTTTGGAAGCGTGCTATGCCAGAACATATCATGCGATGGCCATCCCCTTGGAGCGATGGTTTTCCGGGCTGGCACTGTGAGTGTACAGCGATGGGGCGCAAGTATTTGGGCGATCACTTCGATATCCACGGTGGCGGTATGGACCTTATCTTCCCTCATCATGAGTGCGAGATTGCACAAGCTGTGGCTTCACAGGGTGATGAAATGGTGAAGTATTGGATGCATAACAATATGATTACCATCAATGGACAGAAGATGGGCAAGTCTCTCGGCAACTTCATTACGCTTGAACAGTTCTTCACTGGCGAGCATGACACGCTCACACAAGCTTACTCTCCAATGACGATTCGCTTCTTCATCCTCTCTGCTCACTATCGTGGAACAGTCGACTTCTCTAACGAGGCACTACAAGCTGCTGAGAAGGGGTATGAGCGTTTGATGAATGGTATTGAAGACTTGGCACGCATTCAGACTGCTGCTGTCTCTGATAAGAATACAAAGAAGTTTGTTGCTGGCTTCCGTCAGAAGTGTTACGATGCAATGAACGACGATTTGATGACACCCGCTGCTATCTCAACTCTCTTTGAGGCTTGCCACTTGGTGAACATCCTCATTGATCATAAGGCACAGATTTCAGCTGACGACCTCAAGGAACTTACTGAGGCTATGCAGCTCTTTGCCTTCGATATCCTCGGTCTTCAGAATGAGCGTGGAGCTAATAACGATGCTCGTGAGGAGGCTTACGGCAAGGTTGTTGATATGGTTCTCGACCTTCGTGCAAAGGCAAAAGCAGAGAAGAATTGGGCTGTTAGCGATCAGATTCGTGATGCTCTCGCTGAGGCAGGCTTCCAAGTTAAGGATACCAAGGACGGTGTTACGTGGAAACTTGACCGATAAAACGTAAACTTCATACAACTTCATCGAGAAGTGGATATTCTATTTTGTGGTGAAGTAAGAAGTATATAAAAGGATTATGAGTGGATGCTATTCTATGTATTGCTCATATCCAATCCAGTAAGGATAGATATTCTTAGTATGTGTCAGCGATAATGCGCAGCGTATTAGGAATACCTATCCTTATTTTTTATTCAATTATTAGGGTGATAAAAACCGCCTGAACAATATGAAACAAACAAAGACTCTTCTCCTTTCTTGCTTGATAACCGTGCTGGTAGGGCTTGGCTTATTCTTTTGGTTACTTCCTTCTAAGCAGACATCTAAGCTTGTAACGATTGCAAAAGACTCGGATTCTGTTGTTTCCGTGTTGCCGAAAGCTGTTGTAAATGACACGACAAAAGATATAAATGTCATCAGAGATTATTATCGTCTCTACCTTAAAAGAGCAGATGGTCAGGATATTTCTGTCCGTGAAGAGCGTAGATTTCTCACACAAACATTGATAGACAAACTGTGTTATCGCGATGGAACCACCTATTTACCCTTGTTCCCATTAGAGGATAACAATGACTCACGCTGGTCGTTGGACGACTTAAAGATAAGATCTGTGGGTGGAGGCTGGTACAGCATACAGTTATATGACCACAAACTAAAGAGTGATTGTAATCTTGCTTTGCGAATGGTAACCGACAAAGATGGGCAGAGAAGGATTGGATATGCCTATCAATATGGACAAGCTACAGAGTTTTCGGATGCAGATATTTATAAGAAACTTGTGAAGATGGATGAACATCCAAAAGATGAAATCGCTTTTCTAAAGGCTTTTATCCGTTCTTACCTTTCTCTGAACTTGACGATAGACCTCGATGCACCTGCCTATAGAAAGTATCTTTGTGAGAAGTTTGTGAAAGATGGTGAAGGAGTTTATAAGAGCCCGTATTCTGGTAATTATCAAATAGACTGGCTGGATAGTCCCGGTACAGATTATCTTTCGGCTTACCCTATCTATTCTATTATCCCTGATAAAGAAAAGGAAGGATACTTTATTATACCTGAAGGTGCTGAATCTTATGAAGGGTATTACTTGAAAGTAGGAAAAAGAAATGGGCACTATTACATTATTCAATATGGCACAATAGACCCAAATAAAGAACCATCGGAAGAAATCGAGCCTGTAGTCGTTGAAGAATAGCTACAGAAAATGCCTTAAACAGATTGAGAAAAGATGGGCTTTAATATGTTGTAAGTGGGCTTTTTACAAATAAGACAACACGTTAGAAATGTGTAACAACCCTTGTCTTACGAATTATTTTCATGAAAAAAAATATTTTTCTTCATGAAAATAAATATTTATGTTCACGTAAATAAATTCTTTTTTTCATGAAAAGAATTCGCAGAGGTTGCGTGATTAAAACTTTCCTATCTGTTTATAACAGTTCAAACATTCTTCTAAAAAAGCTTTGTTAGCGCCATTCAAAAGGAGAGAAAGATGGCTTTTAATACGTTAATCACCACTAAAATGAAGTCTGCTTGTTGCGAACAAAGAGATTATTTGACGAAGTGGCGAAGACCAGAAACAAAGGTACGGGAAACTGGGATAATATCTTCACAACCTGAAAAGCGCAACTGATAGCCATTGGAATTGCCCTTTGCCGAAGTGATATTATTAATATTCACAAGGAAAGAACGGTGACATTGGAAGATATTATCGTAAGGAAGATTATCTTTCAAGGCTGTCAACGTTGAACGGAGTTCGGTCTTTATGGTCTTACCTTCTTTTATATAACATACGCAGACATTGTTTTTTCGAGCTTCAATATAGAGTAGATTGTTGATAGGTAAGGTAAGGTCGGTTCCCCGCAGGTTCTGGTCGTGCAGCGTGATAAGGATACCTTCCTGTTCATCAGAGGTTTTCTTTATCAATTCTTCCAGTCTACTATTCAACATACGGTTATAGTTTACCAACGTAAAGATAGCCGTAATGATTACCCAAACAAGGAAGGTCCAATAAAAAAATATCCAAAATAACTGCCATGTTAATGACATCTGGAAGAAGAAAGCAGCATAGAGGGTCATAGATATCGCCATCGCAAACTCAATGGCAACACTGTAAAGAATCATATAACCATTAGTTATCGGGACATTCTTTCGCGATGGGCTTTTAAAGAAAAAGAAAGCACAAAGCCACTGAACACAGATGGTCATGATACAAAAACCAAGACACATCAGGAAGATACTACCCCGATACTGGCTAATCCCGAACGGCTGCAAAAGGTAAAGAAACAAAAAAATGCCAACTCCCAGCGCAACACTTGTGCGCCAAGAAGTGGCATTTGTCTGTATCGTACACTTGCTACGAAGGAATGAGGTTAGTCTACTCATGATGTCTTAAATGGTTGTTTGTCCACAAAGTTACATCTTTTCCCCTTGCCGTGCAAGTATATTTTGTCTTGATTACTTTACTCCTTGACCTCCCAAATATCGTTGGTCTCAAGCATCTCCATGAAAGTATGGTAATGCTTCTGCGCCTTTACCTCTTCTATCTGCTGGTTGACAGCAGCATCATAGGTAGGTGCTTCAACGTCACGAATAACACCGAGAGCAATAGGGAAGCCGTCTTCATTGCTCATCATTGCGAGCTTCAACTGCAAGGTATTGTCCTGACAGTGAGCATCATGAACGAGGATGTCATCACGAGTAATACCATTCTCGCCTATCTTAACAACCTTCAAGCCGAAACCTTTCTGTACAAGTCCATACTCATTGTCTGCACCAAAGATTAATGGTTCGCCATGTCTGACGTAGATAGCATTCTCCTTACGACCTTGCGAGGTATAAACAGAAGTGTGACAGCCGTCATTGAAGATAACACAGTTCTGTAAAATCTCACACACAGCAGCTCCCTTGTGCTGATAAGCAGCCTTCAGGATATCGATTGTCTCAGTATTGTCGCTGGCAACACTACGTGCGAAGAAGTTAC
>CAMUQM010000050.1 GCA_947095945.1 uncultured Prevotella sp. | reverse complement strand
GTTGGGATAACGACAACTTGATTATTACCGACCTTGCAGAGCAACTGCAAGACTGCGGCATACAGGCTTTGACGATTCATGGACGTACTCGTTCGCAGATGTACACAGGTGAAGCTGACTGGACATTGATTGGTGAAGTGAAGAACAATCCACGCATTCATATCCCCATCATAGGTAATGGTGACGTGACAAGTATTGAAGAAGCGCACGAGAAATTCAATCGTTATGGCGTTGATGCCATAATGATTGGCCGTGCAACCTTTGGTTGTCCATGGCTCTTTAACCAAGGAGAGAAGCAGCTAACAATAGATGACAAAATAGACATTCTTGAAGAGATGCTGCGCATCAATGTGGATCGTATCGATGAGCATCGTGGTATACTACATACCCGCCGACACTTAGCAGCATCGCCAATTTTCAAAGGAATCCCTGATTTTAAGAAGACACGCATCGCCATGTTGCGTACAACAAAGATGGATGAGTTGATGGCTATTCTTGAAGATTGCAGGGAAAAGCTAAGAAAATAATGAGCAATTAGGCTTATAAGCCTAATTAGGCTAATAAGGCTAATTAGCCCAATAAAACCAAAAAGGGAAGAAACCAAGTGGCTTCTTCCCTTTTTCAGTCGGGATGACCAGAGTCGAACTGGCGACCCCTACGTCCCGAACGTAGTGCGCTACCAACTGCGCTACATCCCGATTGCTTTATTAGCGAATGCAAAGATAATTATTTTTTCAGAACTAACGTAAGCTTTCTTTCTCTTTTTCTTAAGTGTTAGAGCAAGTCTGGAAGCTCAAAAAGCTTGATACCATTACTACCTTTTATTAAGATATAATGATTATCTGGATGCTGACGAGCTATCTCTGCTTTTACTTCCTCTATGTCATTGAACTTGCGGAAATCGGTTTGCGTTTTAGCAAACTCCTCTCCCACCAACCACACATTGCGAATATCTGTAGCCTTCAATAGTTCCACGACTTTCTGATGTTCCTCATCAGCTGACTCTCCAAGCTCACGCATATCACCGAGAATAGCCATCTTATTCTCTACATCCATCAGCTGGAAGTTCTCTATCGCAGCAGCCATGCTGGATGGATTAGCGTTGTAAGCATCCACAATAAGTTTGTTATGTGCCGTCTCTGTCAGCTGTGAACGATTGTTATGAGGTACATAATTCTCCAAAGCATAGTTAATTTGCTGTGGCGTAACACCAAAGTGAAGACCAACAGCAATGGCTGCCAACATATTATCTAAGTTGTAAGAACCAATGAGATGGGTCTGGACTTCGTAGGTGGTAGGTGATGGGTGGTGGGTGTTAAGGCTTGATGATTGCCATTCAAACTTCAAACATGGCGCACAGCTAACAACATTACCTTGCACATCAGCAGTATCGTCTTGTCCGTAAGTTATGATACGATCAAACTCACGCTGCTTTGCCATCTCTGTTAAGTCGGGGTTGCTCTCGTTGAGGAAGAGCAAACTTCCGTGAGCTTTAAGGAAATCATAAAGTTCACCCTTTGTCTGCTTTACGCCTTCAAAACTACCAAACCCCTGCAGATGCGCACGACCGACATTGGTAATCAAACCACAAGTTGGCTCTACGTATGTAACCAGTTTCTCAATATCACCGGGATGAGAAGCACCCATCTCGATAACCGCAATATCATGTTCTGGACGAATATCAAGCAATGTACGAGGAACGCCCACATCGTTGTTATAATTCGCCTCAGTATGATGCACATTGAATTTCTCAGCCAATACAGCAGAGATAAGTTCCTTGCTCGTTGTCTTTCCGTTTGTTCCTGTAATACCAATCACAGGAATTGAGAACTGACGACGATGCTCGCGCGCCAGTTCCTTATATGTAACAAGGGCATCATCAACGAGGATATAACGCTCGTCACCTGCCTTTGCATATTCCTTTTCGTCAATGATTGCATAGCTGCAGCCCTTTTCTAAAGCTACTTCAGCAAACTTATTACCATCGAATGATACTCCCTTCAGTGCCACGAAAATACTTCCTTCAGGACAGTTACGGCTGTCGGTGGTCACGACGGGATGCGCTTGGTAAATCTTGTAAATCTCCTGTATATCCATTACGTTTACTTTATTCTTAGTGCAAAGGTAAGCTAAATGAAAGACAATGCAAAGCAATGAATGCCTTTTTTTATTCTTAGAAATGATGTTACCAATGCTTAGTGGGGTTGATAAGTTTGCTATTCGATATGATCTTGATTTCACCCTACAACATATTGCATAGCAATTAGTGCTCAGCACCATTGGTGTTTACCATGAGCACAACACGTGCGGAGCATCAACACGACGATAGAAAACGGAAAAGAAAAACTCCTAAAACTCAACATACGGACGTAAACGTTCGATAACTTCGGGTGTAAAGTCTTTTAATAGGTGAAGTTGTGAGAGATTAGTAAGTTTACCTTTCAGCCTTCGATAGTCGCAGATGGCTCTTGCCTGATAGAAATTCACATAAGGATGCTTGCGGAGTTGTGCGAGGGTTGCGGTATTAAGATTTATCTTCTCTGTCTGTGGATTAGTGACCGAGAAGTAAGGCAGGGCTTCTTCAGGGAAGCCTTCTATCTCTTGCAACTGTCCCACCGCAACATATCCACCTAATCGTTTGCCATAGTTAAGAATAGCTCGCGCCCAGCCAGAGCCAATACCGGGCACTTTCTTTAGCTGGGTTGTATCAGCTGTTGCGAGGTTAACATGCTCGCCCACTTTCAGTTTTAATGGGTAACGGAGAGTATCGCGACCATTACCTTTATTAGGCTTATATGTATTTTGCGCCTTATAAGCTTCATAAGCCGCATGAGCAGCCTGCTTATCAGCTTCCTTTTGAGCAATATAAGCTTGTACGGAAGCAAGTGTGGAGGCTGGTTCATAATCGTCGCCTATCGTTATATAAGGCTCTAACTCCCGATACTGTTTGCGTGTAAGACCATAGAGTCGGGCAAAGTCCATCGGTGAATGATAGACTCCGCCTTTAGAACGATACTTGAGGATATTGCGCACTTGGAAAGGAGCTAAACCTAATTGTTGCAACTCTTCTGCCGTAGCTGTGTTCGGATCGAAAGAAAACAAATGTCTTCTTTCTGGCGTTACAACTTCGGGCAAGGATTCTTTATGAGCATAAGATGTGCCTTTACGGCTGACTACACTGTCGTTTTTTACATCAAATGTTTCCGTTGTTTGATTACCAACAAAGATTATCAAACTAAGACAACAGATAATGAATAGCAGTAATACAATAATTACTTTTCTGTCAGATTTATGAAGATAGAATAGCGATTGAAGTTTCATAGGTCGTAAGATTTAAGTTACTCCAAGTCCTTGAAAGGGCTTAGTGTTCAAGATTAATAGGTTAAAAGAGGCAATAATAGATGTAGATAATTAGTAAAAGAGGGTAAAAGATATATCAAAGAAGGATTATCACGTCCCTCCCTTTGCAGGGAAGGGACGGTAAAGGGTTAGCAATCTGTCTGCTTAGAACACTCCTAACTGATGTAGGAAGATGGCAAGAATAGCCAGCGGACAGACAAAACGGATAAGGAAATAGTAAGTACCAAAGAAGATACCACGTGTGGTTCCCCAGTTAGTAAACTCATCCTTAACCAACTTTTTCGGTACATACCAGCCTATGAACAGACAAGTAAGGAGTCCACCTACGGGGAGGAAGATTTGTCCTGTCACAAAGTCGAAGACATCAAACAAGTCGACACCTGCCACTTTGAGGAAACTCCATTCGCCCAATGACAAAGAACAAACAGCACCAATAAGAGAACAACCGCCCGTAACTATCAATGCTGCACGTGAACGACTGATATGCAACTCCTCTTGAAAGAAGGCTGTACTCACCTCATGTAGGGAAATCAAAGAGGTCAACGCTGCCATTGAAAGAAGCAGATAGAATGCCATTGAAATGATATATCCTACCACTGGCATACTCGCAAAGGCTTGTTCAAAGACATTTGGCAGTGTGATGAAGATAAGAGATGGTCCACTATCAGGACTTACTCCCACCGAAAAGGCTGCTGGAAATATCATCAGACCCGCAAGAATAGCAACGCAAGTATCAATGAGACCAATCTGTACAGCCGAATTCAACAGCTTTGTATGACGACTATAATAGGAAGCGTATGTACAGATACAACCCATTGCAATACTCATCGAATAGAATGATTGACCTAAAGCACCAAGGAAGACATCGCCTGTCACCTTGCTAAAATCGGGTTTCAGCAAGAACTCAATACCTTTGCTTGCTCCGGGAAGAAGGCAAGATGCAACGACAATAGCCACCAAAAGTACAAATAGTGCTGGCATCAGAATCTTTGAAGCACGCTCAATACCATTCCTAACACCATGAATGATAACATAATGCGTGAAGAGTAGAATCATAACTGTCCACAGAACAGGCTTCCACGGATTAGTAGAAAAGTCCGTAAAATAAGACTTGAAAAACTCTGGTGTACCATGCAAATGATTCATCATTGAGGCAGCGCCGTATTGCAAACACCAACCTGAAACCACAGCATAATAGCCAGTAATGAGGAAACCAGTGAGCACTCCTAAGTAACCCACCCACTTCCAAGCAGTTCCATTGGATAGTTTTGTATAGGCACGTGCGGTATTAGAGGCTGCATGACGACCGATAATAAACTCGCTAATCATACAAGGCAAACCCAATAACAAGATACAACCAACATAGATAAGAATGAAAGCTGCACCGCCATTCTGACCTGTCATATAAGGGAAACGCCACACATTACCCAAACCGACAGCACCGCCAGCCGTAGCAAGAATCATTCCCAGCTTACTTCCAAACTTTGCTCTTTTTTGTTCAACCATATAAAATTGACTTGAATATATGCGCAAATTTACGAAAAAAACTCTACTTTTGTATCAAATCAGAAGTAAAATATGAATATATTACAACACATCTTTACAAAATATCCATTTAGTTGTATTATTGTAATAGGAACTTGGATACTGTGTTTTATGACTATTCCAGAAACGCCACTGAGTTCTGTTAGGTTTATAGACAAGTGGACTCATAGCCTTATTTACTTAGTTTTAGGACTAAGCATAAGCCTTGAATACATACGTACAACAAAGCATCCCAGCCTCAAATTCATTGTCGTATGGGTCTGGATGATACCTATTATTATGGGAGGACTCATTGAAGTTCTTCAGTCCTACTGCACGAATGGGAATCGAAGTGGCGAATGGCTCGACTTCTTTGCAGATGCTATAGGTTCAACAATAGCCTTACTTATCGGTATTCTTCTTGTACGATATCACGCCAAAGCTTAAATGGATTACGGCGCATTTGAGAATTATAGAAGTGGCGATTTCCCGTCACCTCTAAGCCAATAAAGTCTGGTTTTTCAAAAGACTCATCCTCACTACCTAACTCAACCTCAGCCAAAACGAGACCTTCATTATCACCATGAAACTCGTCTATCTCGAAAGTATGTCTACCAAAAGGAACAAGATAACGATGCTTATCAATCACACCGGGCTCGCATAACAGCATAAGCTGCTGTGCTTCCTCCAGTGTAATCTCTTTCTCAAACTCATAACGTGATAGACCACCCTTGCGTGATGGACCTTTGATAGTCAGATATCCTTTATCGTCCCTGATACGAACACGGACGGTATTAACAGCTGCAAAATATCCTTGTTGTATATGACTACAACTGCTTGCAAGGCTTTTCCAGTCCTTATTCTTATGAACTAAGAACTTTCTTTCAATCTCTAATCCACTCATGACCCCCCCCCTTGTTAAAATAACAACCGACTGTTGCCTATCAAAGGCACATCAGTCGTCCACTATCAATACTATGATTATTAGCTATTTGATGCTATAATGATTGTAAGGATACCCAAAGCAACCAATATCACTGCAATCCATGCAATAACACGATTAGCCTGTTTTTCTTGTTTAAGTTCTCTTTCCTTACGGTTTACTTTACTTCTTTCGCTCATAGTTATATTATTTAAAGATTATATATCACAAATAAATAAGGTGGCAATGAGGTTCTTACTCCTCCGTTGGGAACTCCATTAGATAAGCCTTGATGAAGTCATCAATCTTACCATCCATCACACCATCCACATCAGAAGTCTGATAATTAGTGCGGTGATCCTTCACACGACGGTCATCAAAGACATAACTTCGAATCTGACTTCCCCACTCAATCTTCTTCTTACCAGCCTCAATCTTAGCCTGTTCTTCCATGCGTTTCTTCATTGCACGGTCATACAACTGTGACTTCAAGAGCTGCATAGCCTTAGCACGGTTCTTTGGCTGATCACGGGTTTCCGTATTCTCAATAAGGATTTCTTCCTGTTCTCCAGTATCAGGGTCTTCATATTGATAGCGCAGACGAACACCCGACTCCACCTTGTTGACGTTCTGTCCACCCGCACCACTCGAACGGAAAGTATCCCAACTAACACGAGCTGGGTCAACATATACCTCGATAGTGTCGTCTACCAATGGGGTAACGAAAACGCTGGCAAAGCTTGTCATACGCTTACCTTGGGCATTGAACGGACTAACACGTACTAATCGGTGTACTCCATTCTCACTCTTCAGATAGCCGTAAGCATACTCTCCACCCTCGAACTTCATCGTCACACTCTTAATACCAGCTTCGTCGCCATCTTGAATGTCCGAGATTGTCACATGATATCCCTGTGCTTCGCCCCAACGCATATACATACGCATCAGCATAGAAGCCCAGTCTTGACTCTCCGTACCGCCCGCACCAGAGTTAATCTTCATCACACACTCCATCGGATCTTCCTCCTGACGAAGCATATTCTTAAGTTCCAATCCTTCAATTATCTTAAGAACCTTAGCGTAGACTATATCAACTTCCTCCTCAGTAACAAGTTCATCTTTATAGAAATCGAACGCCAACTGTACTTCATCAGCCAGCGCGCGAGCCTTATCATAGTCTTTAACCCATTTCTCAATATCCTTAACTTTCTTCATCTGCTCCTGTGCACGAGCTGGATCATCCCAAAAGTCTGGGGCTTGTGTACGGAGTTGTTCCTCCTCAAATTCAATTCGTTTCTTGTCAATATCAAGATAACGGTGCAACGCTTCTGTGCGTTCTTGGATATCTTTTAGCTGATCTGCTGTAATCATCTTTATTTGTTTATCGTTGGAGATGAGCAACTAGAATAACTAGGGTAACTAGGAAAACTAGAAAAACTATGTGAGACTATGGGAAAACTATCCCCAATCCACTCGTCTACTCCTCGTACATCTTCTCTATTACATCCTGATAGCGGCGGTTTACAACCGAACGCTTCAGCTTCAATGTATTCGTCAACTCTCCACTTTCCATTGAGAAATGGTGAGGAAGGAGGGTGAATCGTTTAATCTTCTCGTATGATGCCAAACGCTGCTGCAAGGTCTCGATACGCTCACGCATCATTGTATTAACACGCTCATTTTGGCATAACTCCTCACGATCCTTAAACTCTATGTGATTCTCTTTTGCCCACTCTTCCAATACAGAGAACTCTGGAACAATCAACGCAGCGACAAACTTACGCTGGTCAGCAACAACAGATACCTGCTCAATAAACTTATCAACCAGCAGCATAGCTTCCACCATCTGTGGCGCTATATACTTACCATTTGAAGTCTTGAAGAGATCCTTGATACGCTCCTTTAAGAACAACTCACCATCCTTCATATAACCAGCATCACCAGTATGGAAGTAGCCATCCTTATCAAAAGCTTCTGCATTAGCTGTATCGCGGCGGAAGTAACCCGGCATAATCGTAGGACCTTTCAGCATAACCTCGCCTTCATCACTAATCTTGATATCAATACAATCAAGTGGTCTACCGACAGAACCAACTGTATAAGACTGGTCTGCACGATCACAAGTAACCGTAGCCAAGGTCTCTGTTAAGCCATAACCAACAAGCATATTAAGTCCGATGCTATGTACAAATTCCTCTACTTCAGGTGACACGTATGCACCTGCCGTTGGGAAGATATGAGGATTCTCCAATCCTAACTGCTTACGAACAAGACTTAATACAGTCTTATTGATAAACTTGTATTCCATTTCCAAAGTCAAAGGCACACGCTTACCACGTGCTAAATACTGTACATTTCTCTTCCTTCCGACATTCAGAGCATGATAGAATAGCTTACGCTGAACTATGCTGGAGTTCTCCATACGCTCCTTTACAGCAACATAAACTTTCTCCCAGAAACGAGGTACAGCAGCCATACTCGTTGGATGCGTTTCACGCATACTTTGCTGAATCTCCTTTGGATAAGTATTTACAATCAACTCAGCTCCTACAGAAAGTGCCAAACAAGCCCAACCACGTTCAAAGACATGACTGAACGGCAAGAAGTTGATAACACGATCTTTATCATTAATAGGCACACTCTTAGCGTTCGCATCCATAGCTACCTGATACATCTTATAAGTCAAGATAACGCCCTTACTCTCACCCGTAGTACCACTTGTATAAAGAATATTACAAATATCTTCATAGTTTGCCTCTGCCCAACGTTCTTCAACTTCTGATTCACGTGGGAAGCCCTCACCTAACTTCAAGAAGTCTTCAAAATAAATCGTATTAGGATCATGCTGACTAAGACGTACACTTGAGTCAAAGACAATGATTCGCTCCAACGTAGGACAAAGTGAGGTGATACGACGTGCTTTATCATATTGCTCTTGTTCACCAACAAAAAGAAACTTTACACCAGCATCCTGAATCATATACTGTATCTGTTGTTCGGAGCTTGTTGCATAGAATGGAATAGTAATCACACGCACTCCGTATGCACCATAGTCTGTATAAAGATGATGAACACAGTTCTGTGAGAACACAGCAATAGCCTCTTGTGGCTTCATTCCAAGGTTCAAGAGCGCATTGGAGACTTCCTTTACGCGCATTGAAAACTGGTTCCATGACACAGTCTTCCACTCTAAACTACCAAAGTTACGGAAAGTGATTGCCGGTTTAGCACCGTATTTTTTTGCTTGTTCATGAATAAGAACAGAGAGATGTCCAATTGTCTGCATTGTGTCTTAATTTATCTTCGTCAAATCAGCATATGCAAAAATCTAAAAGAACTTTATTCAAATAACTGATTGCACTTTATTTTCTGCAAATATAAACATTTATCCGCAAAGCAAAAAATAAATTAGATATTAAATTACAATTTATGCCTTTTGGTTTTTCTCTACCAAATAAAGAGGAATAGAACAAATATATTCTTTTTTAGAACAAAACATATAGCTAATGAATACAAATTAGAGAATCAGTAGCCTACAATAGAAATTTATAAAACTTACTTCTATCTATCTCTCAACAATAAGTTGAAGCCACTTCGATAACAGATTGCAATCTGTTTGACACTCAACACCAATGGTGCTAACCGTCAGCACAACATGTGCGAAGCAACAACACAACAGTTGAGAATGAGAAGAAAAGGGCATTATGGGCATTATAAAGAAGATAGTAAGATGTTAATAGCTAACTATTATGAGGAAAAAGCTTTACTAAACAGCAATCAACAAGTATTTTTATTCATGATAAAAAAGAATTATCTCCATGAGAAGAATATTTCTTTTCATGAAGATAATTTAGTTATAACGTACTATTGAGATTGGTAAGACGATAAAATACGAGGCAAGATACCGTCACTTTACACTCAATAAGCCTACATTATTAATATAAGAGATAAGATACTTATCAGCGCAACCACTGCTCCGGATTCAGCTTAGCTGTCTCCTTACGCAACTGGAACTGAAGAATACCTGTCTTACCAACAGTTCCGATAGTCTGACCGGTACCAACCTTCTGTCCCTTGCTGACACCTACAGAACCCAAGTTAGCATAAACAGATATATAAATACCGTGACGAATCATCACGACACTCATACCACCTGCCATGAAGACACCGCTTACCTCACCCATAAAGACACTGCGAACAGCACTTCCCGGAGCACCCTTAATATTGATACCATCATTGTTCAAGCGGATATTTGACATACCAGCCACGTTGTACTGACCGAAATGGCTGACAATCTGCCCCGTCAATGGCATAGGCAATCTACCACGGTTATTAGCAAAATTACCAGTTATTGCACGGTCGGCTGAACTAAGCATATCATTGCTTTCAGCAGCAGATGCTCTCGCAGCTTCCGCCTCACGGGCTGCTCGTGCACGGTCGGCATCAGCCTTACGCTCAGCAGCCACACGGCTTGCCTCAGCCTCACGAGCCATCTGGTCGGCACGAGCCTGCTCGGCAGCAGCACGTGCTTCAGCTCTTTCCTGCGCAGCCTTAGCAGCTGCCTCCTGCTCCTCAACCTTACGGATAGCACGCTCACGAGCGGCAACACGTTCCTTCTGCAATGCTTCCTGACGTGCCTTTTCTGCAGCAGCACGGGCAGTGGCAGCACGAGCAGCAGCTTCCTGACGAGCTTTCTCTGCAGCCTCAGCAGCAGCACGAGCGGCAGCCTTAGCTTTCTCCTCACGCTCCTTTGCCTCAGCAATACGACGAGCATTCTCACGAGCAGCAGCTTCTGCAGCAGCCTTCTTACGTGCCAATTCCTCTGCACGCTTCTTAGCAGCAGCGGCACGAGCGGCAGCCTGCGCCTTTGCTTCAGCTATAGCACGTTCGCGAGCCTTCTGTATTTCAATCTGAATAAGTCGGTCAATCTGCGCATTCAAAGCCTGTTGCTGTTGACGGCGCTGTGCGATAACGCCTTGCAATACCTTCTGGTCATTCTGCAAAGAGGTAACAACCGTCTGTTGCTCGACACGCTTACGCTCCATCTGAGCATGTACCTGACGGTCTTTGTAGAGAAGGTTACTCTTATTGATACGCACCTGCTTCAACTGTGTATGCTTCTCATCCACCTGCATCTGCTTAGCTTTCAGCTGTTCGCCCTGCGCACGCTGGTAGGCTGCATACTCACGTACGAAACGAAGACGGCGATACATTTGTGTTAAGTTCTTAGCAGAAAAGACGAACATCATCTTGTCTTGAATACTACGATGACGTGCCATATAACGCATAGAACGAATGAAACGAGCACGACGCTCACCCAACTGTGCCT
>CAMUQM010000049.1 GCA_947095945.1 uncultured Prevotella sp. | reverse complement strand
TTGCCAGTGGTCTTGAAGGGAAAGGAAGAATGGAAGAGCCTGAGAATATTGTTAAGTTTTTGGACAACTTCTTCTCTACTTCAAATGATAAACAATCTCATACAGAAGATTTAAAAGATAAAAAGATTCTTATAACCGCTGGTCCTACATACGAAAAAATAGACCCTGTACGTTTTATAGGTAATTATTCATCTGGTAAAATGGGCTTTGCCTTGGCAGAAGAATGTAGCCGACGTGGTGCAAAGGTTGTACTCGTTGCAGGGCCTGTAAGCCTTACTTGTTCTGACAGCATCCAACGAATTGATGTTGAAAGTTGCAAGGAAATGTATAATACAGCAGTAGGGGAGTTCCCTAATTGCGATGCTGCTATACTTTGTGCAGCAGTCGCAGACTTCCGTCCAGAGGAGATTGCCGAGCAAAAGATTAAGCGTGAGGGCGATGATTTGCTCTTAAAGCTGAAGCCTACACAGGATATTGCTGCAGCGATAGGCGGTATGAAAGGAGAGGAACAACGCATTGTAGCTTTTGCATTGGAAACAAATGAAGAAGAGAGCAATGCCCAAAGAAAGCTGGAAAAGAAGAATGCCGATTTTATTGTTTTGAATTCAACGAGAATTCCGGGAACGACTTTTCAAGCAGATGATAACCAAATAACGATTATCAATAAAGAAGGTAAGAAGACTTATGCTAAGAAACCAAAGACAGAGGTGGCTCGTGATATTATTGATGAGCTTGTTTCTATTCTCTAAAGGAGAGTTAGCAGCACAAGAGTTAAATGCAAAAGTGACCGTGAATCATAATCAGATTCAGGGTACGGATGCTTCTGTCTTTGAGAATCTACAACAGACTTTGGAACAGTTTATTAATACGCGTCAATGGACTCATTATCAGTTTCAAAAAAACGAACGTATAAACTGTAACTTTAATATTACTGTTAGCAAGTATGACCCAGGTAGCAACCTCTTTACTTGTTCTGCTTTGATACAAGCAAACCGTCCTGTTTATAATGCTGCTTATAGTTCTACACTCTATAATAATCAAGATGGTGACTTTAATTTCACCTTTGCTCAGTTTGATCAAATTGAGTTTAATGAGGAGAATGTTGATAATCAACTGACCGCTTTGATAGCTTATTATGCTTATCTTATTATAGGATTAGATTTAGATTCTTTTTCTCCTATGGGTGGCGAAGACATTTTACAGCGTTGTATGATATTGACGAATAATGCTCAGAATCTTAGTTTTACAGGATGGAAAGCCTTTGACAATTCTCGTAATCGTTTTGCTTTTATCAATGATTATCTCGATGGTGCGATGAAGCCTTTCCGACAGTTGCAGTATGACTATTATAGGACTGGATTGGACGAGATGGCTAATAATGCTGAGCGTGGTCGTACAAACATTACAACAGCTTTGGAAAATGGATTGAAGAAAGCACATGAAAACCGTCCGATAAGTATGTTGCCACAAATTTGGACAGACTATAAGAAGGACGAATTAGCTAATATATATAAAGGTAAAGGAACACAAAAAGAAAAGGAGTTAGTTTATGATATTCTATTTGGTATTAATGCCAGTCAGAATATTACATGGGATAAGATAAAGCAGTAGCAATCTTATTGTAGGTTAAAGTAGCCCTATTCTCTGACTTCAATTATTATAATTGGCAAATATATGCTGAAACATCTATATATAAAGAACTACACATTGATTGACCAATTGGATATAGCTTTCCACTCGGGCTTCTCTGTTATTACGGGTGAAACTGGTGCGGGAAAGAGTATTATCTTGGGTGCAATTGGTTTGCTATTGGGCAATAGAGCTGATAGTAAACTGATAAAGCAGGGAGAAAAGAAATGTACGATTGAGGCACATTTTAACCTCTCTAACTATGGCTTCGAATCCTTCTTTGAAGAGCAAGATATAGATTTTGAACCCGAAGATACTATTGTTCGTCGTGAACTAACGGCTACGGGTAAATCACGTGCTTTCATCAATGATACGCCAGTGTCATTGCAGATGATGCGTGTATTGGGTGAGCAGCTTATAGACATTCATTCACAGCATCAGAATCTCTTGTTGCAAAAGGATGACTTCCAACTGAATGTCGTTGATATCATTGCCCAAAACAATAAAGAATTGGCTGCCTATCGTTCGGCTTATCAAGACTATAAAGAAGTAGAACGACGTCTTTCTGATGTTAAAGAGCAGATTTCCAAGGCACAGGAGAATGAAGAATTCATGCGTTTCCAGTTTACTGAGTTAGATAATGCAGGACTAATAGAAGGAAGGCAGGAGGAACTGGAACAAGAGAGTGAAACCCTTTCACATTCAGAAGATATCAAAACGGCTTTCTATGAGGCGGATAATTTTTTGAATGATGATGACAATGGAGTTCTCCGCAAACTGGGACAGAGTCTGGATAGCCTTGGAAATATTGAGAAGGTATATCCTAAGGCACAAGAACTTGTACAACGTCTGTCATCTGTGCATATAGAATTGAAGGATATTGCAGGTGAGATTGGTAGCGAAGTTGAGAATATTGACTTTGATCCTTCTCGTTTAGATAGTATAAACCAGCAGCTTGATTTGCTGAATACGCTTGAACAGAAATTCCACGTTTCTACAGAGAATGAGCTCATAGAAATACGTGATAACATTGCTGAACAACTAAAAAATATTGATAACAGTGATGAAGAATTGGATTTGCTTGAGCAGGAAGTAAAATCAAAGCGCGCAGCATGTGAAAAGCAAGCAGAAAAGTTGACAGGTCTCAGACGCAAGGCAATCAAGACGGTTGAAGAGCAGATGAGTAGTCGACTTATACCTTTGGGAATCCCAAATGTCAGGTTTAAGGTTGATTTATCGCCAAAGCCTTTGGCACAGGATGGAGCTGATAAGGTTCAATTCCTTTTCTCTGCCAATACGAGTACGGCTATGGAACCTGTAGCACAAGTAGCTTCTGGCGGTGAGATTGCTCGTGTAATGTTGTCGCTGAAAGCGATGGTAAGTGGGGCAGTAAAGTTACCAACCATTATTTTTGACGAGATAGACACAGGTGTAAGTGGTAAGATAGCACAGAAGATGGCGCTTATCATGCAGGAAATGGGTGATAACAATCGTCAGGTAATATCTATCACTCACCTCCCACAGATTGCTGCTTTAGGTAGTTCGCACTACAAAGTAGAGAAGGAAGAAACCTCAGAAGGAACGCGCAGTCAAATGCGTGAGCTAACAGAGGAGCAGCGTGTGAGTGAAATAGCACAAATGCTTTCTGGTGCTGATGTCTCTGATGCAGCTTTACTGAACGCCCGTGAATTATTAGATTTAAGTAAGAAGAAATAATAATACCTTACTAAAAATATACAATTAAAGAAAGAATGAACATGAAACTGAAAACTTTAATTTTGATTATTGCCCTCGTCTTGGGTGCCTCTACAAACATTTCTGCTCAGCCCAGTGCTGTGAAGAAAGCTGCAGATGCAGCCTTTACATTGACAACTTTTAAAGCAGACGGTAGTATTTTGGCAACATCTAATGGCGTATGTATCAGTACGGATGGTATTGCTATTAGCCCTTGGAAACCTTTTATAGGGGCGGATAAGGCTGTCATTATTGATGCAAAAGGACAGAAACACGAAGTGGAGTGTCTACTTGGTGCCAATGAGATATACGATATTGTTAAGTTTCAAGTGAGTGGTAAGACTCTTGCTGCCCCTCTGGTCACAACTGTTTCTACTGGTGACGAAGCGTGGATTACGCCTATACCTAAGAGTGGTAATGCAGAAAAAGCTGATGTGTCAAACGTTGAGAAATTCATGGATAAGTATAATTATGCTATTCTGAAGTCTTCAGCTACTGATAAGTTGAATGGTGCTCCAGTCTTCAATACGAAAGGACAGGTTATTGGTTTGTTCAATTTATCAGGTGATTCACAGAGCTCTACAGATGTTAACTATGCGAAGGACTTTACAGTAAATGGACTGTCACAGAACGATATTACTCTTCGCCAAAGCGGTATTCGTATAGGTTTACCAAGTAATATAGAAGAGGCTGTTGTTGCTTTGATGCTTTCTTCTGAGAAACCAGTCAATATACATGAAGCTGTTGTTAATGATTTTATAGCAAAGTTCCCACTGTCAAATGATGGTTATTATGCCTTAGCGAATATTCAGATTGCTAAGGGTGAGGTTGCTAATGCTGATAAGACTATGCAAATAGCCGTTGGAAAGGTGACTGCAAAGGATGAAGCACATTATAACTATGCTCGTCTTGTTTATCGCGGTGCACTTGCTCAGGGCTTAGAAGAAAAAACAAAGTCTGCTGGTTGGACACTTGATAAAGCTTTAGACGAGATTCAAAAAGCTCAATCAACAAAAGCGAATGATGCATATCGACACCTTCAGGCACAGATTATCTTTGCAAAAGGCGATTATGCAAAGGCATATACAGAGTTTGAAGCTCTGACAAAGACTAAGTTTAATAATCCTGAACTTTATTTGGAGATGGCGCAGTGTCGTCAGCATTTGGGAGCTACTGATCAGGAGATTCTCGACTTACTTAATAAGAGTATCGAACTATGTGATACACCATACGTGTCAACTTCTGCACCATATTTTTATACACGTGGTCAGCAGTTAGAGAAGATGGGAGAGTATCGCAAGGCTGTGCAGGATTATTATACCTATGAATATTTTAATCAGGGACGCCTTGGATCAGCTTTCTATTATATGCGTGAACAGTGTGAGGTGAAAGGCCGTATGTGGCAGCAAGCATTGCAAGATATTCTTATTGCTTCACGACTTGATCCTAAGGAAGCTTTGTATCCAACAGAGGCAGGCAGCCTTTTGCTACGTCTGAACAAGGTAGATGCTGCAATCAGTGCAGCTCAGCAAGCAATTCAACTTGATGCTTCTTTGCCAGATGCCTATCTTATTCTTGGTATTGCACAATGTGAGAGTAAACAGAAAGAAGAAGGTCTGAAAAATATTCAAAAGGCTAAGGAACTCGGCAATACGCAGGCAGATACATTCTTACAGAAGTATAAATAAACTTATCAGATAAAGTTTATTGTCACAAAAATTGGGGGAGCGGAATTTGGCAGAATCGAATAAAATCCGTACCTTTGCACCCGCATGATGGTTCCGTAGCTCAGTTGGATTAGAGCAACAGCCTTCTAAGCTGTGGGTCTTGGGTTCGAACCCCAACGGAATCACGATGTTGAATATCAGGTGTTTACATTGATTTGTAGATGCCTGATTTGCTTTTTAGGGAGGTAAACCTCGGTGTGAAAGCGGCATATTTCGGCATTAAACGGTATAAACAGACAGAAGTTGGTTGAGTAATAGGTTGAGTAAATTTGATCTATAAAATCAAAACAGTAGTTATGAACTGGTATCAAATAAAAAAACATATTTATTATACAAATGATGATTATATCAGAGATGTAATTTCATATCGACTTAAAAAAGGTGCATTGAAAGCTATTTATAACTATATCTGTCAAACGTCTTTCGTTTCTATGGAAGAGAGATTTAAAGGTATTGCAGAAGATATAGAGTATGATATTTGTAACGAGATAATCACTCTTTTCTTATGTGAAAAACCTGTTCTTAGGTGGTACTTAAATAGTACAGAACAGTTAGAAATGGATATTGATGCAAGATTTGTTGATAGTCTGAATATTCACAATAAGATTTGTGAATTCTTGACAAACTTATCATGTATAATAAATGATGATATTTTTTTATTAGATGATATTGTTAAGGAAAAACCTTCCGTATTAATGTTTTTCAAACCTCAAGCACCTCCGGAAATAATAAAAGGTACAAAATATATAGAATTCCCTTTCAGCCAGTAAGATTTTAGTTTGTACGGCTATGGACTAAGCTCTTCAGTTTATAGTGAGTATAACAGATATAAGGACTTATGCCTATGGTCTATGTATGACAGTTGGAATCATGAGGCGGACCCGACTTATCCTGACGATGAATTATAATTGCCAGCTAAACCTTTTTTACTAAATATATTAGATTGAACTTCTCACATGGGGCTTCAACCTTTTTGTAAACTTTGTTTCAACGTAGAGAATATTTATAACTATGAGAAGAGGTACACAGTTCTTAGATTAAATGGTTTATAGTTACTCTAAATCCTAATTTATTTTTTGTTTTAGTTGCTATCACTTTTAACATTTCGTTTAAATTGCTTGTAATCAATACTTTGTAATTAGTAAAGCTATGACAGAAGTGACAGGAAAATTAGAAAAGCAACTATTCTTGTAGTGTTTTTACAACTATGAAGAGAGAGTACATTATCTTTCCTGTGTTGTACTTAGAAAGTATTGTGTAGTACATAGTAAACGTTGTGTTATTGCTTAGCACATATTGTGCTGAGGGTAAACTCGTATAGTGCCAAAGGCTAAAACCGTGCTATAGGTTGTAAATATAGAATTAACTTGCTGTTGGAAAGTTGCGATATAGCTAAAGAAATGGCTTCAAACTTTGATTTGTAAAATCAGTTTTTTATATTTGCAGAAACTAATAATTTAAAATACAAACGAACGAAACAATCAACTTGTATGGATGGGGGAGTAAACTCTCCGCCACCTATAAAACCTCGAAGACTAACCTCTTTGTACCTATGGGCAGCATCGTTTTGCCTCAATCTACTAATGTGGCTTTAACGTTGAAAACCGATTACTGTGGAAATATGATTTATGAGAATGTACAATTAAGCAAGATTCTTACCGACGTGGGATATATCTCTTTCACGAATTCCACTCCAACATACCATTACTACTTGCAGGACCACCTTGGAAACAACCGTGTTGTGATAGATGAGCATGGAGAAGTGGAGCAAGTGAATCATTACTATGCCTTTGGTGGACTGATGGGTGAGAGTACAGGCGGAGGCACACGATCTTACAAGTACAACGGCAAGGAACTTGATTGTATGCACGGATTGGATTGGTATGATTATGGTGCACGCCACTATGATGCAGCGCTGGGAAGATTGATGTGTGTGGATCTGTTGGCAGAAAAATATCAACTTTTAGGTTCTTATGTATATTGTAGTATTAATCCAGAGAATACAACCCTGCAAATAGAATTATAATATAAGGAATGGAGGCTTTTAGACCAAATAACAAAGGGCAAACCTTACAGCAAAAATAGGTCACTTTTGGGGGCTTGAATATGATTATGAAATGGGAATAAGTATGCCTGCAGAAGATTTGTTAGGGCAGAATTTAAAGGAAGGAGGCATTATGACATCCGCAGTAAAATATTCAATAAGTCCATAGGGGTATCATATGGTATTGGGTTGATATTACAAGCAGTTTCTAAAAATCATTCTTCTAAAGTAACAGTAAATATTCATGTAGATAATAATATGAAGTACAGAAATAAAACAGTATGGGTTGTTCTCCTTCTGATTCCCACAATAATGCTTAATGCTCAAACTACTTTTAAATCCATTCATGTAAAAAAAAGGGATTATAAAAGGGTATTACAAGTTGTCTTCTAACGGATTGTGTTATATACGTAAAGGGCATACTTTGTTTTCTTATGATGTTTTATAGCAGCAAGATAGGTAAAAATTCTGACATATCCAAGTCTTTTGAGAACTTTGTCTCTTAGCCACTTATTCTTTACAAGGTTTTACGCTGCGGAAATAAAGGAAAAGAAAATCTTATTCTTATGAAAAGAATATATTAGATTTAGTCTAAATCATAATTAATGATGATTTTTTCTCGTTTCTTTACTAATCAATTAAAAAATAATATATATATTTGTGCACGAAACAAGATATAACTCCCATGAAGTTAAAAACCATATCTACCAAATTGAAAAGTGTGATGGATAAGTTTCTATCACGCATCTCATATCGGCAAAAGGTTACATTATCGATTTTGTGCGGTGTGATAGTAGGATTGACAGGGTTATTCTTTTATCTACTACGTATGCATACCTATATAATAGGAGATGATCCCGCAGCATGTATTAATTGCCATATTATGTCACCTTATTATGCTACGTGGTCACACTCTGCACATGCTCGTAACACAACATGTAACGATTGTCATGTTCCTAATGACAATATTGCTGCTCACTATGCTTTTAAAGGTATGGATGGTATGAAACATGTGGCTTATTTTGTTACATTCAATGAGTCACAAACTATTCAGGCAGAAACAGCATCAGCAGATGTGATTATGGATAATTGTATTCGCTGTCATAAACAACTCAATCAGGAGTTTGTAAATACTGGTCGAATTAATTATATGGAGGCTCAGCGAGGTGAGGGTAAAGCCTGCTGGGATTGTCATCGTGATGTAGCCCATATGAAGATGAATTCTCTCTCCAGCACTCCCGGAGCAGAGTATGTGGAGCCAATGCCACCATCTCCAGTACCAGAATGGTTACAGAAAGTGTTAGGAAAGAAGAAATAGAAATTAAAAACAGATAATTATGGCAAAGACATTAAAGAAATGGCAAGGCTGGCTGCTCTTTGGAGGAGCAATGGTTCTCGTGTTCATTCTTGGACTGCTCTGTTCTTCAATGCTTGAAAGAAGAGCTGAGGTGGTAAGCGTGTTCAATAATAGACGTACACCAATGACAGATTCCATTGTTGCTCAGAATGAGAAGTTTGCAGCTGATTTCCCACGAGAGTACCAGACGTGGGCAATGACAGAAGACACGAGTTTTGTGAGTAAGTATAACTCTTCTCAGGAAGTAGATGTACTGGCAGAGAGACCTGAAATGGTTGTCCTATGGGCTGGCTATGCTTTCTCAAGAGAGTATAATACACCACGTGGACACCGTCATTGTATTGATGACTTACGTAAGATTTTGCGTACAGGAAGTCCAGGCGTTGACGGACAAGATGACATGCAGCCTGGAACCTGCTGGACCTGCAAGAGTCCTGATGTTATTCGACTTATGCGTGACAAGGGAACAGATCAATTCTATGCTGCCAAGTGGAGCGACTGGGGACCAGAGGTCATGAACACCGTCGGTTGCTCAGACTGCCATGATGCACGGACAATGGAACTTCGTCCTGCTCGTCCTGCACTCTATGAGGCATGGGCTCGCGTTGGTAAAGACGTGAGAAAAGCCAGTCATCAGGAGATGCGTAGTCTGGTCTGCGCACAGTGCCACACGGAATACTACTTCGAAAAGGAGAATGGCAACTATCTGCACTTCCCTCAAGAAAAGGGTATGACGTGTGAGGCAGCAGAAGAATATTATGATAGTATTGGCTTCTACGATTACATCAATCCACTGTCAAAGGCTAAGATTCTTAAGGCACAGCATCCTGGTTATGAATTATTCTTACAGGGAATACATGGACAACGTGGCGTTTCATGTGCTGATTGCCACATGCCTTACATCTCTGAAGGTGGTGTGAAATTCACAGATCATCATATTACAAGCCCATTGGCAAACATCGATCGTACATGTCAGACTTGTCACCGTCAAGATGCAGAAACACTCCGCCAGAATGTTTACGAGCGTCAGCAGAAGGTTTATGAGTTCCGTACAAATGTTGAGAAAGAGCTTGCAGCAGCCCACATAGAGGCAAAATTTGCTTGGGAGAAGGGGGCAACAGAAGCTGAAATGGAACCAGTTTTGAAAGACCTCCGCAAGGGTCAGTGGCGTTGGGACTATGCTGTCGCAAGTCATGGTGCCGCATTCCATGCTCCACAGGAAGTTATGCGAATCCTCGCCAGTGCAATGGAATATGCTAAAGATGCTCGTCTGCAGATAGCACGTGTTGTCGCTCGTCATGGATTCACAGGACAGATTCCTATGCCTGACATCTCTACTAAGGCTAAAGCTCAGTCTTACATTGGATTGGATATGCCTAAGCTCAACTCACAGAAGAAGAAGTTCCTCGATACTATCGTTCCAAAATGGATTGAGCAAGCACGAAAGAACAAACGGTTTATTACTAAACCGATGTAAATAACTACTCACAAGATTCCTTCCCTTTTGGGGAGGAATCTTGTCAATAAAAGAGAGAATAGCCTTTCTGTATCAGGACATATCAAGTCTTATCTTTTATATATCACGCTTAAATCATTAGTTTATTCATACTCCATGAAGACAATATAAAAGTCTTTTCCCTTTTGATAAAGAGTGGAGTAGCGTTTCTATTATTATGTGGAATAAACCTTATACACTTAAAGAAGGAACAGCAATCGTTGTTGGTTTATTGATAACAGGTGGATTGTTACAAGCAACAATGGGTCCCTTGGAATGGAGCTTTTTTGCTTGGCCTGCCAATATCATTACATTTAGCTTATTTGTTTTAGCTCTTGTTGTAGTATTTATACTACGCAAGTGGTCTTATTTTTGTCGCTTTATGGCTACAATGCAAGCAGCTATTCCTGCAATAGCTGCAGCTGCAGCATTGACTTTTATCATGGGACTTACAAAGCAAGTAGCTGAGGGAAAAGACCCGGTAGATCCAATAGGACTGACAAAGATGCTTAATTTCTGGCCTTTTGTTCTCGTTTATGTATGGATGACAGCTATTGTTGGCGAGGTTACTTTGAATCAAATTGCACACTTCTCTTGGCGGCGCTTGCCTACATTAACAAGCCACATCGGACTTTTCCTTGTTCTTTGCTGCGGTACACTTGGTAGTGCTGATATGCTTCGCGTGAAGATGTATTGTGAAGAAGGACAGGTAGAATGGCGAGGATTGGATGCTTTTAGTAATGTTCATCACCTCCCCGTAGCAATACAATTAGAGAAGTTCACTATTGATGAATATCCACCTAAGCTCATGCTTATCGACAATATGGGACTTCCACTTCCAAAGGGAAAGCCTGAGAATCTTCTTTTAGATAAGAATGTGAAGTCTGGATATCTGCAGGATTGTAAGATTGAGATTCTCAAGCATATTGACAATGCTATACCAGTTATGCTTAGTAAGATGGTGGGTAAGATGCCTGGTGGTATGATGAGTAATATCCGTATGGACTCATTGGGACAGGCACGTAACAAAGAAGGGTATATTCCTACCGATGCTTCAGGTTCAGCTTGTGCGTTATTGGTAAAGGTAACAACAGGTGTAAACGCAAATGGAAACAGTGATTCTGGTTTAAATAAAGGACGACAACGCACTATAACTGGCTGGATTACTTGTGGCAGCTACCTCTTCCCTTATCAGGCTTTGAAACTTTCCGATGGAAGAAGATTGGTTATGCCAAATCGTGAGCCACGTCGTTTCGCTTCACTTGTAGACATCTACACACAGGATGGAAAGAATATTCACACCGAAATAGAAGTAAACAA